>JASEGW010000001.1 GCA_030017825.1 bacterium
TTCAGCTGGAGGAGCAGATGGTAAAGCTGTAGGGAGTGCGGTTGCGTGGAACCCAACTGACGTTTGGGTTCCCGACGCTGAATATGACACTCCTAGTTTGGTAGCTATTCTACAGGCTATTATAAATAGATCTGGATGGGCTAGTGGACAAGCTGTTATGGCACTTATTAAGGATCGTGCTTCTCCTGCCAATGCTTGTAGATTTCCAAGGGCTGTTGATCATATTGATTATACGTATGCTGCTAAGTTGATAGTAACGTATACATATACTGGTCCTAGGCATCCTAGAATTGGATCGCTGATGCAGCCGTGGAGAAGAACAAGTGGAAATTACAGAACTGGGCCTACATCTACAGTTCATAGAGTATTACCTCTCGGTAATGGAGTTATGGTTTATTGTGCAGATAAAATCTTTTATATGAGAGCTGTCTCTTCTCCTGAGCCTACATTTGGAATTGTCCCTATTGCTGACTTTGGAATTCCTTCAACTTGGTGTGTAGAAGGCGATGATAAAGAGCACGTCTTTATTAGTTCAGATAAGTGGGTTTGGAGAATCAGAGATGGTGAAAAGCCTGAGAGGCTTGGATATAAAGAGTATATAGATGCAGTTGGTGGAGTTGGAAATTATACTAAGACATTTTCTTCTACAGTACTAGCAAATGCTGGCAACTGGAATGCAGGTGGAGGATTTGATTGTAATACGATAGTTATGGGTCATGGTGATCCTGGTGCGAATGGAGTAACTAATGGCTTTGTTAGGTTTCCAGCAGTGACTATTCCAGCGGGAGCAACTATTACAGCTGCATTTGTTAGATTTACTGCCTATACTGATAAGTCTGGAGTTACCTGTGATCTAAGGTGTCATTTTAATAATGTAGATAATGCAGTTGCACCGACTAACGCTGCTGAAGGTAATGCATTAGCTTTGACTACTTTTGTCGCTTGGGATAGCGTAGGTGCATGGACTGTTGATTTAAAATATAATACTCCAAGCTTAGTAACCATCTTACAGACAATAATTGATAGAGCTGGTTGGAATAGTGGGCAAGCTATTATGGTAGTTATCAAAGATAATGCAAGTAGTGATCTGGCACATAGAGAGGGTAAAAGCAATGTATATGGGCCGGCTGAACTTCATGTGACGTACACAGTTGAGTCTGGGACATTAGTTATATCCAGAAATCCAAACTTTAATGATTATTATATTAGTAATGGCTCTACAACCTACTTGCTTTCTTCACAAGGTTTATCGCAGTGGTTTCAGTATCCTACATCTTTGGTTTGGGAAGACGCTAATAAAAGGCTGATAGGTCCAATAGCTGCCAGTACAGATTTATCTGCATATATGGCAAGTGACATTTTTGATTTTGGAGTCAGAAGTATTAAGACTGTCACTGCATTGGAAATTGGATCAGCTGGGCAAGCGTTAACTGCTAATATTGACTACAAGTATAAAATGACTGAGGCAGCATTTACTTCCAGTAGATTTAAAACTTGTAATGCGGACGGAACAGTAGTTCCAATAGTTAGTGGAAATGAATTCAAGTTTAGAGTTAAAGGTGCAGATTATACCAAGTTTGATTTGGATTATTTAACTGTTAGATATAAATATGTAGATAAACGAATGATAAGAGGTGTATATGCTACGGATGCTAAAGTTTTATCCAGACCAGATCGTTAGGAATTGGGAGAAGATAGGTTATGCGATTGAGCAGGCTCTGCCTCCGATTGTTGATAGTCATAAGGCAGAGGGTAGGATGAATAGGATATTAGAGTCTATCTTAGCTGGGAAGATAGAAGTTCATGTCTTTGTAGTTTACACTGATGAGCGTCCTACTGTTTATGGCATTGTATCTACAGCGATAACAAACGCAGTTGACAGTGATAATAAGGAATTGTTGATCTATTCCCTCTATGCAAGTCATTCGTTAAATAGAGAGCTTATTTTTGAGGGTCTTGAGTTGATTAAAAAATATGCAAGATCGCAAGAATGTGCAGCTATCTCTGGTTATACTAATATTGCAGGGTTAAAGAGACTTATTGAAAATGCAGGTGGAAGCTCAAGTTTCACTTATTTGCGACTGGAGGTTTAAAACAAACATGAAAATTTATAAGAGGGTCGTTTTCAACCTGCGAAGGGAGGTTATTGAAGAGGATAGTTATGAATATATAGGGCCTATAGTAGAATGTGGAAGTGGTGGTGGTGGTTCTTCTGGAAAATCTGACTGGCCAGAGTATATGAAAACGAAGCATGGATCTTGGTTGAGTGAGATGGATACACTTATACCAGCAACCAATCCATTTCTTGGAGTAGTTGCATATAATCCAGCAACAGTTATTACGGCTCTAGCTACAAGTCTTTCCAATTTTGTAGCTTTCTACACTTCTATAGGTAATACTCTAACAACATTCAAAGCTATGTGGAGTGGATGGGTTACTACTGTCACTGGTGGAATAACAAGTGCTCTTACTACCGCATTAGAAATTAGTGGAATTCCAGAGTTTGAGGCTGGAATGAGAGATATAAATGCTGTGCAGACGAGTTCATTTGTTCTTGGCAAATCTATGTTGTATGCTAGGGTTGGACTTGAAGCAGCCAAACTTGCTCTTATGAATACAAACCAAGCTGTGGACTTAACTATGAGATATGGAGAGACACTTCGTGGCCAACTCGCTGCTCAAATGGATTATTCAAAGATTGTTATAATTGCTTATAAAGAGCAGCTGGAGAAGCAAATAGATATAGATGCTGAAGAGGCTAAGTGGCCGTTCTTTGAGTTTAGAGAAGCTGGAGCCCTACTTGGTTCTATAGGTGGTTCAGCTGCAATGCAAGGGGCAGGTAAACCAAATCCTATGGCTAGTGCTCTTGGCGGAGCCATGGCTGGTGCAGCAACTGGCGCTGCTGTTACAGCCGGTAACCCTCTTGGAGCTTTAGCTGGTGCAGTAATAGGTGGAGTTGGCGGATTTCTATCTGCACAATAATTTTTTACCTTTGTTCAAAATTTTAAACAAAGTTATGGAGGAATGAAATGCCTTATTTAGATTATGGTGGTGGTAGTTTAGAAGATGTATTGATGAGGAGGCTGGGAAGTGGAGGTCAGATGTTTACGCCTACTGGTGAAAGCCCTCCAGCACTTAGACAATTTGGTGAGATGTGGGAACCTGGTAAATCTATCATATCCCTTCCACCACCGGCTGCAGCATTAGGAGCAGCTGCTCCTGGTGGCGCTATGAAAATGTTTCAAAATCTTAGTCCATATATGCTGCAAATGGGTACTGCTTTAATGAGGGGAAGAGATCCTATGACTGGTGCCCCGACTGAGACAGTTGGAAGTCAGCTTGGTGGAATTGCATCAAAGGCTTTTGAAAGTCAAAGACTTAATGAAGCACTTCGTAAAATGATAGCTTCACAGTTGAGTGGAGGTGGAAGTTTTAGTGAAGGCCAGCAAGTGGGATTATCCGGTGCTGATGTTGCTGGCCTTACTCCTGAACAGATTTCAGGATTATATGGCACTGGTTTACAATTAAGAGCTGCTGAACGTAAGGCTCCACTTGAGGCACTTGCAGTTATTTCTGAAGCATACTCAAAGATTATGAGTGGAGAGGCGAAGCCTGCTGAGATGGAGGCTCATCTTATGACTGCTGAGAAAGCACGTCAAGCTCTTCGTGATGCGCCTATTAAGTATGAAAATGAGCTATTTTTTAAGGTTGAGGCTTTGAAGAAGGCTGATGCTGAGATTGATGAGATTAGGCAAAGAACTAAAGCTAGTAAGGCTGCAGTTGAAGAAATTCCAATAGAGAGGAAGAAAAAGAAAGCAGAAACTGAAAAGATTGAGCAGGAAACTGAAGCAATTAAAGCCAAACTTGATCCTCAGCAGACTAGACTTCTTAAGTTTGCAGAAACTATTGGGTGGAAGGCAGTAGATGCAGGAAATGTCATTGAACTTCGTGATCAGGCTACTGGTGCTTTAATGACTACTTTACAAGTTGGTCCTAAACCTGAAGTTGCAGCTGAGGGTGAGAGAAGGAAGTTAAAATATACTGAAGAAGTATATAGTATAGTTGCACCTCGTTTGGTTCCAGTTTTAGAAGAACAATATAAAGCAGCAGGAAAAGGAAGACAGGTTGAACTGAATCAGCTGCTTTCTATGTTACGCTCATACACAACTGGTAAAATAGATGCTGGCACTTTAATGTCAAAACTAAGTTCTGAGAATCAAAGTTTATTTGAGAAATTGGTAAATATTAGGATTAAAAATCCAGAACTGTCTGAACCTGAATTTGGAGGAATTGTCCGATCTCTTCTTGGTACTAAATCTGTTACACCAACTGAGTTAGTTCCGCCGCCTAAAGATAGAATAGAAACTCTTAAAGAGAGGATGAAGATAGGCGCAACTATTAGAGTTCCAACAGATGAAGAAATCACTGCTCAGTTGAAGGGGAAACCTCCTCAAGTATATGAATCACAACACTTTAGAGTCAAGTGGGACGGAATCAAAGGTATTATTACACGTAAACCACTGCCTACTACTGGGGTGCCTTCTGAATTATATCGTGGAACACCATAGGAGATAACATGACTGAAGAAATTTTTATTCCAGTAGAAGAAAAGATGGGTAGAGCACCTGAGTTTATTCAGGGAGGAACTGAATCATTTGTACCTGTTGGGCCACTAAAATCAGCTGATATGCTTGATTATTTAAAAGAGCCAGTTGAGTGGGTTAAGTCTGGACTGGGTGGACTTGCAAGAGGAATGGGAGCTGTTTTTAAGACTGCAGCAGTTTTAATTCCAGGTGCTGAAGAAATTTTAAAGCCTAATATCACTGCACTTGAAGAAGCTACTGAATGGTGGGAACCTAAGGAAACTGCACCTGGACAGGTTAGTAAATGGGTTCGTAGTGCAGCACATTCTATAGGGCAATCTACTACAACTGGAATTATTGGAGCAGGTGTAGCTTATTCTGCTGGACTTATTGGACTTCCTGCTATGATTATTGGTGCTATTCTTTCAAAAGGCGGATTTTTTGGTGGAGCTGATTGGTATGATCTGACTAAAGATATTGAGAAGGCTGCTATAAATGCTGGTGCTACACCTGAAGAAATTAGGATCTTGCAGAGTGAATTTGCAGCATGGAAAGCAGCTCATGCAGCTGCTGAGGTGGTTGGTGAGATTGGGCCTGATTTAATTACAGCAAGGGTTATTGGGCTGACAGGAAGCCCTCTTATTCGAGAACCAATTAAGCGCAGTATTATGTCTGTCTTTGGCGTATTCGCTAAAAAAATGGGCTGGGCTCAACTTGCTGAAGGTACTGGTGAACAGTTTACAACTGCAGTTCAATATAGAGCGACTGAAAAGATTGGTTTACCACAACCTTCATACTGGGATCAAGTTATTGATACTGGTGCTGTTACTGCAATACAGACTGGATTTATGGCTGGCGTTGGTATTTCTGTAGCCAACCGTACTCGTGGTAGAAGTGTTGAAGCCTTTAAAAAAGAGATGAAGCTGGAAATGTCAGCTAAGTTGGTTAAAGATGGAGTTGACAAGGATACAGCTGATACGATAGCTGATACAATTATAAAGAAGGCAACTAAGTCTGATTTAGTTGATGCTGCTATTGCTGAACTTGAAAGTAGAGAGAAGGCTAAGAAAGCAACGAAGAAAGAGCGTGCTGTCAAGAAGGAGGAGAAGAAGGAGAAAGTAGTTGAAAAAGCAAGAGAAACAATTAATATAATAATGGCTCCTGAAGCTGTGACTAAGGAAGAATTTGTTGAAGTTAAAGAAGAGAAGCCAACAGCTCGTGAAGAAAAGCTTGCTAAATTAACAGCTGAAAGGAAAACTTATCTTGATAGTCTTGTAGAACAAGTTAAGGGTTTGGAAATAGCTGGGAGAATCAGAGTTGAGGAGCTATCAACAGATGAACAGCAATACCTTATAAGTAAGGGAGTTACATTTGATACTGATAGGATGGGCAAGCCTACTATTGGATATTCTCAAGAAAGAAGAGTTGAAGATTTAAGAACTAAAGTAAGAACGATTCGTGAAGAAAAACTTGCCAAACTAAAAGGTGAAGCACCAACAGGACTTATGCTTCCGGAAGCAGAACTTCCAAAGCAAGAAGTTTCATACATACGTCTTGAGCCTTCACTTGAGTCACCTGAAATTCCGAACGTTATTGTAAAAGATCTATCAGGACAGCCTGTTGTTTTCAATCCTGATATTCATACATTAGCTAATATTGACAAGGCAACTGCTAGACGAGATATTGGAAGCTGGGTACCAGTAGCAAAAGTTGAAACAACTCGTGAAAGACGTATACGTATACTTAGAGAGGCTGGACGTCTACCTAAACCTACAGTAGAGGAAGTTACAGTACCAGGAGAGCGTGGTCCTCAAATTGAAGCTATCGCTGCTATTAAAAAGATGTTGCCTGGCTTCATTGAGCATGTTGCTGCTATGTCTAAGAAAGGCTGGAATATTGAGGACTTTGTGAATGATCCAGATGTTAGAGCAGACTTGGAGGAGATTGGTGTTCCTGAAGATCGATATTATGACCTGATTTTGGATGTTAAGGAAGAGTCAGGTGCTATGACATCTGTTGATATTCTTGATAAGCAGATCAGAGATGAACAGAGAAGATTGGATGAGGATTTCGCTGCCATTGATAAAATGAAAGATGAGGAAGCAATGCAGCGCTTTCCTGTTGAAGTTGATAATTATTATGATGCTGATCAAAAAAGATGGGTTCAGCTTGAAAAAGAAAACATAGCTGAAAATATTGAGCAGCAGTTTGTTAATCCTCCTCCAACTCTTGAGGAAGTACCTATTGTTGTTGAAGTATCTAAGGAGAAAAAGAAGGCATTTTCGTTAAAGGTAACTTCAAATACAGTTTGGTATCTTCCTGAAACTGAAGCTATGGCACAGCTTGATGCACTCAAGAGAGTGAAAATGGATTGGAACTCAGATATTGATACAATCCTCCACGCCCTTGGAATTCATACTACAGCTGCCTATCACACAAGTGGAACCGTTCCATTTGAAGCGCTTGGGAAGCTTAGAGATAACCTTGATTATTTTAAGAAGAATATGTCAAATGCAGAGTTTGCAAAAGTTGAAAATACTGTTGATAGCCTTCGTAAATATATGATAGCTGTCTCAGACACTATTAAAGCCACTGAACCTACGATAAGCGAAAAAGCTCCAATTAGACTGTCAGATATGGAAAAGTATAATTCTGCTGTTAAAAAAGTAATTGCTGAGGAACTGGTCAGATTAGTAAGTGCTGGAGGTAATGCAAACTCTTTAATTAACTTCATTCTTGAGCGGAGAGAAAGGTTTACTGGATCACAAGCTGCTCTCGCTGAATTTTACAGTTCTCCCCATATTAGGCGGTATCTGGAGAAAGTTACTATGGCACTTGGCACTGGCTTCTATAAGTCTGGAGCATATTACTTATGGGCTGGTAAGAGTGAGGGAGATGTTGCAGGCCCTGCAGTTGTCTTCGAGCCATTCTATGCAGATAGGGGAATGGACTCAGTTGGTGAAGATATACTGCATGAAGTTACTCATGCATTAACTGCAGAACTTTTATATGACTCTAAAAGTTTTCGTGATAAAGTTTCCCAACTTCGACTTAGAGCTATGGATCAGCTTGGAGAGAATGATAGACGAGTCCTTTTTGGGCTTCAAAATGATGCAAGTGTATTCCACAGTCTGGGATTTGAAAATTTAGGGTTTTCTCGAGGGTGGGAATATGCATCTATATACTATGGCCTCACCAATGATAGGGAGTTTATTTCTGAGGTTTTTACATCTCCAGCAATGCAGGAGTTCTTATCTGCAATCCCTGTCGAAACCTCTCAAGAAGGAGTCTTCTCTAGTTTATGGCAGAAGTTTAAAGAGATTCTATCAGTATCTATTTTTGGAAAGCCTCCATCTGAGAGAGAATCGACACTTCTTGATGAAGCTCTTAAGATTGGGCACGAAGTAATTGAGGCACAGGCTGCACATGCTGGTTTAGCATATGAAGGAAGAGAACGAAAAGAAGATGCTGCTACCCCCCGTATTAAATCTATCTCTATTGAAGATACTTTAAAGCATCATCCTTTGAAAGGCTCAGGAGTTCATGCAGGCGTTGGAGGCCCACTTCATCAAACCGTACATATAAAAGAATCACCTATTGATGTACCTGTGTTAGCGACATATGTAGAATCTCCATTATTTGCACTGCGTGACCACCCAGATGCTCTTAAATTTGCAGAGAGGGCAATTGAGGCATTAGGTATATGGTCATATAATAGGGGCATTGGACTTATGGAGGTTGATAGAATGGAGAGAAATTTATCTCAACCTGAAAGAGAAGAGGTCACTTCAATTATGAAGGAAATTGAGAATGGGGAAGTTATTGACCTCGACAAACTTGACCCCAAGATTAAACAGGGTGTTATTGATCTTCGTAAATTTCTTGACCTTTATAAAGAGAAGCACAAAAAATTTCTTAGGGAGTCATTAGTACTGGGTGCTAATTCAACTGAAGCTCGGATTCTTGCAGATGTCCTTATTGGTGGTAATAATGTTATTGATGCTACTAAGAAGTGGAATAGATATGCTCGTGACTATAATTTAACAAGTCAAGATGAAAGTAGGATGGCTACCACTACTTATGCAAACGTGCTTGAATTACTTAAAGAGTGGAAGGAAATCGAAAACTTTGGTATCAAAGATTACATTACCCATGCAATGAGGGGATCAATCGCATTATTTGACTCAGAAGGTAGAGTTGTATCATTTGCTCAGACTAAGAAGAAAGCAGTTGATGAGGCGCTGAGATATTTACAGCAGAATCCAACTATTGACTCTCTAACAGTTGACACTACTTACCGTCTTGATAAAGACTTTCAAACACTTGTTTCTCAAAAGTATTATAGGGTAATGAAGAGCAAGATTGCTAAAATCATTGATCAGCATACTAAGGATATAGATAAAGATCTTGCTGAAAGACTAAAGGCTGTATTGCCAGGCAGAGGTATTGCAATCAAACCTCAAAAAGTTTGGTCTCAGTTTTTACAGGAACGTGAAGAAGTACTGCCTGGAGAGAAAGACATATTTGATATTCTCCCTTTATACGTTCATAGTATAGAGAAGAAGCACGCTATTGATCCTTACATTATTCAGTTAAGAGATCATCTATCCGACTTTAATGATAGACCAAATGTTAAAAAGATGTTGGAAGATCAGTTAGAAGCGATTAGAGGTCAATATAGTGTTGGTGATGCAATAGTCGATGATCTAATGAAGAAGTTTGGATTTGAAACATCTTTTGCTTATGCTCGAGGTACTGGTGCTGCTCGTGTCTTGATTACTAATTTAAAGTTAGGATATAGGCCAGTTGCTGCTTTAATTAATTTACTATCAGGCATGGGGCATGTCTGGGTCAAAACTAGTGCTAGGTATATGATAGAGGCAAATCGTATGTTGTCGACTAAGGGAGGAGAGGATTTCATCAAAAAGAACGCAGCCTCACTAGGTACTTCAATAGTTGAAAGTATGGGTGGAGATCTGGAGAATAGGCTGAGATGGTATTCTCCGCTGAAAATATTTCAAGCACCTGAGCTTCCAAACAGAAAGCTTTCTTTTATGACATCTTACCTATTTGCCAGAGGAGAATTTGGGCATGATGAAGAAACTGCACTTGAATTCGCTAAGAGATCTGTTGACCTCCAGGAATTTAATTATAGTGTTGCTGCCGTTCCAAAAATTATGAGGGGGCCAACTGGAAGGACAGTATTTCAATTCAAACCCTACCTTGTAAAAGAGATTGAGTTTATTCGTGGTTTGAAGGGAGCAAATCAGTGGGCCAAGTATTTGACAATGCAGGCTGTAATTGGTGGACCCAGAGGTTTAATGGTCACACTTAAGAGCCTTCCCGTAATAGCAGCAATAGGAGGAGTGGGGTGGTTGGATGAGTTAGATACATGGCTTAATAATAATTATCCACGTCTATCTAGGGGAGTATTTGGATTCTTCGGCATTGATGCTTCAGCTCCTGCTGCATTTCAGTTTCCTGAAAAAGCTGCAGATTGGGCAGGTGTTTTAATATCTGATATTGTCAGGTTTGGAAAGGATGTAGTTCAGCCATTTATAGATGGAGAAAGCTATATTTGGGAGGATATTAAGAAATATACTAAAGGTACTATTCCAATATGGAGGCTCTGGTGTGACGCCTTCAATGGTATAATGAGTGAAGATGGTTGGATTCTTGACGATAAAGGAGATAATAAATATAAAGTGGAAGACTGGACTGATATTCTTAAGATGGTTGGCGGCTTCAAACCTCTAAAAGCATCTGTACAGGAGCTTGAAGTCAGAATGGCAGAAGAGTTAGAGAAAAGGGAAAGAAAGCAAGCTAATAAGATTGTTGAGCAGATTGTGAAGCGGAGTAGAATGATTGATGTAGAAATTGTTACTGATGAATTAATTGAAGAAGTTGGTACTCATGCTATCAGCCCTGATGCTATTTTAGCTGCGATTGAAAGAAGCCATCTTGACCCTCAAACTAAACAACTGTTAAAGGCCAAGATGGCTAGGAAAATGAATTTGTGGCAGCGACAACTTCCTACCAGAGAGTTCAGAGGGTATTAATCTTTGGTTCTACTCCATCTTTTCCAAATGTTTTCTTGAGTAGAAAATTTCCAGCAATATGATGGATGACAATTCCCTCAGGCTTCATAAATCCTGGAGCAGCCATACTTCCATTACTAAGAAGCTCACTTAGTATTTCATGGACTGGAGGAGGAAAGTCTCCTGTCCAGAGTGTAGGAACTACACTACAACAGGCAGGACGAGTGTAGGGATCGCCCCACTTCTTTAAGTTAAATAGAGAAAACACCCTCTCTTTTATTCCATACCCTCTGTTAATCTTATACCCCCACCACTCTCCAAAATGCCAACCAGGGCCAAGCTCTAATAACTCATCTTTATTTTCATGCGCCCACTTTGCAAAGCCGTGGTTGTCTTTTTCAGGAGTTATCCATTGAGTTCTTGATCCAACTAGAAAAACGCCTTCATTAGAAATATAGATGCTCCCATTAGTTCCATCAATTTTCTCTGTTACAACGCAGTCTCTTGAGTATCTATAAATCTTTGGGAATGCTATAAAGTCGGTCATTATTTCACCCCTTTGTTTAAAATTTTAAACATAGTTAAACATAAATCGAAAGATTTCTCTCTCGTAGCTCGTCATGTATGAGGGCTCTTACTGCTTCGAGAGCCTCTATAACTGATGTAAATTTATGGCCGTACTCTAGGTAATTCCTAATCTCTTGATCTATATCGTACAGAATTGTGGCATATTTACTTCCATTGATAGCCTGTCCAAGCTCACTTTCCTCCTCAGGTAAATTAAATTCAAGTATCACTTTCATTACTCTCCCTCCTTTTTTAGTTTAATAATCTCAATGGGCGGAAGCGCCTTATATCTTCCCTTCTTATCCCTTAATTTTTTAGCTGGCCATCTATCATCTGCCCACATTGCCAATGGAGTTCCAATAATAGAACCAAAGACGTTAAATAATATATAAGTCATATCTGTTATATATAGTGTAATCTCTAATGAAATCAAGCCAGTTATTAAACCACTGAATAAGGCAGCTTGTATTTTATGACCACTTGACACTCTTCTTAAATAGAAGACTACCAATATGTCATCAGTTACGCTTAATGTAAACACTATCAAGCCTATTAGCCAACTCATCTACCCTCCAATCCCATACTTTTCTTCCATTGGCTTTGTACCTTTATAAACAAGCACAGGGTCATTTCCAATAGTTGCTATTGTTATAACCTTCATCTGCTCTAATGTTTTAATGACAGCATTCATATCTTCAAGATCTGCGTCATTATGAAACTCCCTTATTAAATCAGACGTCCTAACATTATGATTCAGTGCGATATAGCTCCATGCTCTCACTAACACATCAGCCATCTTTGCTTTTCCAACTCCACTAAAAACATAAGACATTCTTTTTTCAACATCTAACATAAATCCTATTGCTCTTTCTAAGTCCCTCAGTTTCAAAACCATATCATCTGTTCTTGAAACATTTGCTATTATGCTTAATTTTAGTGCATGAATCGCTCTCCTCTCAATGTATCCACTCAATCTCGTATCACTGAAGGGTGGGTTATCATCCTGTGCAGGGTACCACTGATTCCAAAAATCTAAATACTCTTGTGATACTTTAAAGCTGCCGGCGAGCATTAACATCTGTTCTAAATCTGTCTGTAATACTTCCCTCAATTCCAACTCCTCCTTTGTTAAAAAAGGACAGGTAACTGACTTAGCTTTTCTCTTTTCATACACTAAGATCATTCGAGCTGTAAGGCCGCCGCCGATAGCATCAGGAGGTAACGTACTCCTTAATAATTCAGGGGTGGTTGCACCTAATAAATTTACCCATACTCCAATAAGCTCATCGGTGCCCTGATTTTTAGTACGATATGTCCAGCGGTCTTTGCAGTCATACCAGTCGCATAAATCAGCCATCATCTGCAAATTGTTATAGCCTAAAAACACAGTCAGCTCTTGACTATGAACGGTTAGTGAACAGTGGATTAGAGGACGACCTTGCACATCAATCTGTGTATTACTACTCAGCTTCAAATCTTTAATTAAGGCTTCTCGAGTTATTGCTTCAGCAGCCAATCTAATTCCTAAATCTCTAAGAAATGGATAGCCAAGATTCATGGCGGTTCCCTTTCTCGATCCTGAAGGTCCAACTAATACAACATATAGATTTGGGAATATATTAAAGTGTCCCCAAGGAAGGCTGCACTTCCTCTGAAGCATCGCTGCAATAGTGGAGATAGCCGTCCACAATCTAAAGCTCCTCCTGGGCTCGGTATTTTCAGTGAATTCTAAAAATGAGTCTATCCAATCATTTAGTTTTCTTGCCATCTCAGCCCCTCAAGAATTTTATATATTGCTGAGATGCTCAAGTTATATTTAAAGGCTAACGAACCCACGCTAGCTCCTAATTTTTTAGATTCTCTTATTTCTTCAGCATCCTTCTTATTAATTTTTTGGCCAGTAGTTCTTTTACAAATAACCATGTATGCTGCATTTTCTTTTGCAGTGCCATTATATAGATGAGCTGGGTTAACACATCTTCTATTGTTGCAGATATGACATATCTGTCCTGTTAGTGGAATATCTACTCTCTTATAAATAAACCACGCTAATAAAGACGCATGTACTATCGAATCACCTAAGCGAACGCTTGCATACTTATTCTTCCATTCCCAACAACTCCCCATTATCGGATTCACTACTCTGTAAGATATACTTGAGTGGAACTTTCGGGTGAGTGAGGATGCATTCTTCATAAATACTTTTAAGTTGCGTTGCCAGTTCACCAGCGCTATCTCCATATTTTACTCCTATCATGTTTCCAAGATTAGTTCCTATTTTTACATCAACTGGTACAACAAACTTAGAGCCATGCCACTCTAAGGGAGTTGTCATAAGATTTACTAACTTTAGAAGTGCTTCAGCATGCTCTATCCAACTATAAGATAGAGGAATTTGAAATAGAATAGCATCGTGAATTTGGTTGAGGAGGTCGAGTATTTTAAAGTTGCCTTGGTCTTCATAGATTGGGATAATAGCTTGTCTGTTCACCTTATCGGCGATTGTACTTTGTGGAATGTAAGCATATAAATCTTTAAATAGGTCGTCTCCCCACTGGCCTAAAAATAGTTGTTTTCTCCCAAATAAATTTGTAAGTACTCTATTATTCTTTCTACAAGCCTCCACTATCCAGTTCCAATATTGCCTAACACCAGGATACATTTGATGATAGCGTGCATGGATAAACCTACCCTCTGCTTCTGGTAAATCACAATCGAGTGAGAACTTAACATAGCCCTCTCCATAATTAAAAGCATGATTTGACTTCTTACCCCAAAACCTTTGACTATGTTCACCGTTGCCCATAGGACTACTACCTGGCTCATTACTAACTCGATTAAAAGGGATATTAAGAATTAAGGAAGCAGTCTGTCTGTGAACGTCTCTGCCAGTATCAAATGCTTCCTTCATCAACGGCTCAGGTGCGATATTAGCTACAATTCTATTTTCACCCTGATTTAAATCAAGATGATAAAGTAAGCAGCCCTCATCTACTATAACAAAAGGATAAAACATTCTTGGCAATGTCTGTACATTACCACCTTCTCCTAAAATATCCTTAGATGCTGACAATCTTCCATATCTTGAGCCGATAGGGTTCATTGAAGAATGGAGTCTGCCATCACTGCCAATTACCATATCTAGATATGAAGTTTTAAACTTATGTGCCTTTCTATAATCTCTCATCATTACTGCAACAGGGATGCCCCTTCGGGCTAATCTTCTTATTGCATTTTGATCAGTCGTCGGGCGGCCTTTCTTCGTATACGGCTCAATACCTAACTCCTTATAAAAATAGGTGGCAACTTGATCAGGACTCCTTGGGTTAAATGAGTGCCCAACAGCTTTCACAATCTTGGCTTCTAGTTCTATCAATCTTTTATCTGCTTCTTCATTTGCCTTCTTCAATCCTTCAACATCTATTTTCATTCCTCTCTCTTGCATATAGACGCAGGGGCCAATCATTCTTCGCTGCCACTGGTATGTTTCCCAATTTCCCTGCCTCACTAATTCAGCATCCAACTTTGGCCTAATCTCAGAGACAATAGCAGCATCCTTTGCATTATACACGCCAAACTTCCTCTCATCAAATAGCTTTGTTTGCTTCTTTCGCTCATCCTTATAATAGGGTTCTCTTGTGTATAAAGATGTGATGAAGCCTAAGCTCTTTGGAAAGTCAGGGAATAAAATGCCCATCTGAACCATTGTATCTTCCATATTCTTGACTACTATTCCAAGTTTGCGAAACATGAAAGCAGCATCAAATGTTATATTTTGATTCTCCTTCACTATTTCTGTATTCTCCATCAATTCAGCAATTAACCTCCATACGTGTGCCTCTTGAGGTGGCGTTAGGAAGGCTTCGCTTTGTGAAGTAAACGAAATTGAAATAGCATCACTTGGAGACTTAGCTATTGCCACATGGCTTATTTCTTCATTCAAAACCTCAATATCAACTGCCAACCTCTTCTCAACTTTACAACTCTCCAAATATCCACAGATTTCTGCATATGAAGGCAGCACTATTAAGTTGCGAGATGGCAAACTTATAGTAGGTGTTTTGGATTCTTCAAGTATCCTTTTTAGATCAGCCTTGATAAAGTACTTGAAGATAGGATTTTTATTTGGAAGTGCTGCTGCAGGGTGGATAGTTGGAATGACCTTCATTCCAGGCCAGAAGTTACCTTCCAGTATTGAGCCTCTCCGCTTTGTAATTGCAGTTAAGCCTGTTAAAGCATATAGTGAAACGTTGCCAGCAGGCACGAAGACATTGGCTCTTAAACCTTTTAATTCCTCAATTAACTTATCCCTATATTTAATGAAAGCTGGAGTAATTGTAACCCCCCCTTGTGAGTTAACTCTAAACCAAGGTGTTAAATCGTCCTGATAGGGATCAAATTTACTTTTTCCAGGTCTCTCCTTTATAACATTAGTAAGGTAAATATCAGATCGTGTTAGGCCTACTGAGTGCATTAACTCAGTCATCAGTTTGCCAGCAGGTGCGTTTGGGCTAAAAGGCCTACCCTCCTTTACTTCAATGACACCAGGAGCCTCACCAATCCAAGCTATCTTTGCATCATGCGAGCCTTCACCCCCTACACGTTTACCTACATAAAGGTTTGCATTTTGAAAAGGGTTTGTCATAATTAATTTCCTTTGTTTAAAATTTTAAACACAGTTATCGTTCAGTTGGATACTGTTTGGCAACGAAAAGTGCAATTCTTGGCTCTTCAGTTTCTTCCATAATCCTGTCAAACTCCAGTTGCTGTCTTGGAGTAAGTCCTGCAATCATTTCATCTACTTCCTTATCTGAATACTTATTATAATGCTCGAATATTTCATAGTCACTCATAGCTTTTGTATCCTCCTCCTAATGAAAATATGAACTCCGAGTGTTAGTATGTTTAGGTAGAAAGCACTCCCCAACTCATAGCCTTGAGCTGTCGGGTGGATGAACTTTTTGTAAAACCTGATTTTAGGCATCCAAAAAATTTTCCATGTTCTAAATACTATAATCATAGCTCTTATACCTCCCAAATCTCCCTTCGTGTACTCTTAGCATAAAGGAGTCTTTATATTCCCGACTCAACTCATACCCAAAAGCCTGCATTCCTAAGTTAGACGCAGCCAGTAGTGTATTTCCACTCCCAAGAAACGGAACCATAACTCTACTTCCTGCATTAGCAAATGTACTTAAAATATCCTCCATCATTTCAATAGGCCGCTCAGTTTGATGTATACGTCTTGCTGGAGCAACCCAAGGGAAGTCAAACAAGTTTGATCTTGTTTTTTTAACAATCCCACTTCCTTTGTGTGCATAGAAAAACATTTCGTAATCATTAGATAGGTATAAATCTGGCTGCATAGTTTGGCCCCTTGGTTTCGCCCAGATTCCAGGAATTCTCCTACCTTTAAATCCAACCTGTCTCATCATTTGATAAACTGGATCGAACCAGGGCTCAGGTCCAAACCAGGCTATAATCCAGCCACTTGGAGATAATACTCGGTAGCATTGTTGAATAGTTTTCAACATAAAACTTGGATATTCATCTTCCATAACCTCATTATAATACTTCATATGAGGCTCTCTTGGCCCCCTTAGCTTTCTGACTGAAAGTAAGTCTATCGCATATGGAGGATCTAACTCAACAAGGTCGATTGAGCCATTAGGTACGTTTTCTACCTCTTCATGAAAGTCTCCAATTATAAAGCTATCACACAGCTTCATCAGTTCAACAGGTACACTTCCCCTGTTCTCTTCAACCCTTTTAGCCAGTTCAGCTTTGACAAGCGTCTCCTGCATCATCATTAACAGTTTACGAGCATCATCTTTCGTTTTACATTCACGAAGTTCAGGAATTTTCTCAACAGCATGCGCCAGCATTATATCTCCAACGATACTTGCAGGACTTTTAACTAATAATGAAGCAGTATCACGCTTACTCCACCCCTTTGCACCTGGACTTGTTGAAGTTTTTTCACCATGAATTGCTACTTGTAGATTATGTATCTGCTCACACAACCTTATTTTCTCAAGCCATGATAGGTCGAGACGATGCATATTTTCGGCTAACTCAATACTTTTATGCTCAAACTCTGTTAATTCTCCGTGGTAAATTCTACAAGGGATTAATTGAGTATTGAGTTCTTTTAGTGCCCTATATCGTCTACCGCCGGCTAGTAATAGATAGCCAGTTGAAGTTTGTTTTACTGCGATTGGCTGAATGATGCCTTCAGCTTTAAGTGAAGCCTTCAATTCTTCTAAGTTTCCGTAGTCTTCCCTTGTTCTTTCACCTTCACTAATCAAATCTATAGGAATCATATCAAGTTTAACTTCGCCCAAGCTCATCACTGTCCTCCTAATAATGCAGCTAATTTTCTCTTCTGCTCTAAACTTAATCCATCCAATAACTTATCCATAGAGGCATCTGCTTTTGCAGCTGCTTTTTTGACAGCTGGCTTTTCCTTCTTCATCCTTCTACTCGCTCTTAACTCCAAAATTTTAGCTTGCAGTTCCTCAGTTGACATTTGACTAATACTTTTTTTGAGTTCTTCAAGTATCATCTACACCTCCATTTCTCCCGCATCCTTCACTACTCTACCATATGTAAGGATAAGAACATCTGTGATTGCATCACTAAACTTCTCCTTAACTTCTTCTTTTTTCCATACCGCTTTCCTATCAATATGATCAAAGAAGCTTGTCTCAACTCTACAAAGAAATGTCATTAAGTCCATGCTATTTCTCCTTTGCTTTAAGCATGCTGAGGAATTTGATTTTCTTACATGTTATCATAGTTATTGCTAACTCACCATGCTCATTTAAAAGCTCAATCAACTCATCTACTATAGCACTAAATAGATGATGTTTTAAGCCCCACGGAATTAACCTACGAAGAGCCTCATCCTGCTTCTCTGTGATCTCCACGTTTAAACGAGGAGGATTTTCACGTTCCATTACTAATTTCCTCCTTTACAATCTTTCTAATAATATCTTCCAAGGTTGGTTCTGGATCAAGCGGAGCCGCTTTTGAACTCTTAACGGGCCTAGTAAATCCAACTTCAATACAGCAGTCAAGACACCACTCAGCCACCAACTGGTAAACTTCATATGTTTCTGCTGTAGGGTATGTAGGGGTACAGTAATGTCTAAGTCCAGCTCCAACTTCGTAAAGGTTAGCAACCCTTTTCTTGCATCTATCACATGTTAGTATAGTCTTTTTCATGTCTCCTCCTTTCACTTAATTGCCCCCGTGTTGTCTCCGTTTGAGATCAACTTTGGTTTCACCTCCCGCAGCAGGACGCTACGCCGACGAGGGCAAAAATTATTTCTAGGGTAACTATGTTTAAAATTTTAAACACAGTTTATTACTCAGCAGATCTAAACCTCGCAACTCTATTTTGTTTACCATAAGTAGGATCTGTTTCCTCAGTCAATGTTACCCACCCTGTATTTCCAATATAATCAGCATATGCAATAGGGCCACTCGTTGGAATATCAAACGCTTTGTAAAAGTATTTGATAGCTCTCTGCCTATTTTTCTGCTGTCTTATCGGGTCACTATCTTGAGGAAGCATCAAGACATGCCTAACAATTTTTGTATCAGGCATATCAGCGATCTCAAACTCTGTAAAAAGAAATGGCCCTTTCTTCTTTGCCGGCCTCTTCTCAAACGTGACAAGACGAAGTTTATAATCTTCGTCAGGCACTGTCGATAAGTCAGGTACGTCATCCAGATCAATTCCTAAATCCAAAAACGACTCATCTTTTTCTTCAACTCCATTTACTAAATCTTCTACCATTTGACTTTCCTCCGTTAATTTTAGTAGGTTGTTTAGGCTTCTAGCCATGGGATAGACATGTCTTCACACGGAAGACCCGCCTTTTTCAAAAGAGCCTTTATATTGGCTTCTTCGTACTTATCAAATTTTCCTCTCCTTGCTAAGCGACTGCTTGCCTTAAAAATCGAAGTGGGTCTTGTTTGTAGTAGCCACCGTGTTCCTTGGTCTTTTACTTCTGCCACAAATGCATAATACATCTCATCAAATGATAAAGGAATTCTTATTTTAGCTTTACCTGTAATTAATGGACTAACAAACATCTTTCCAGTAGCCTCATCTTTGTCAGATTCAGGATGTGCAGTCACGATTATGTCACAAGGTAAACTAAAAATCCCACCTATTGAATTCTCAAGATGTAGCATCTGGTGAATATAGTCATTTTCATTTCCAGTTCCTGTCTGTGGTATTCCTCCTGCACGACCCTGCTTCTTTAACACATAATTCATTATCACTTGACTAAATGTAGTCATTGAATCTAATCCATATGTAGCAAAGTTATTGAAATACCCTTCCTTTTTTCGTCGATGAAACTCTCTATCCCACTCAGCGAACACTTTAGGATTTGAAGGGTCATCTGTTTCCCACCTTATATCTGCGACTATTAGTCCTTTCTCAATTTCAGGAGCTAACACTTGTGAACCCCCTGGATCAAAACAATCTATATGCACTGGAAATCGGGCTGTTGAAAATAGTGTGGTTTTTCCGGATCCCTTTTCTCCATAAACAAGTGCACGATAGCGCTCCGCCCCCCTTTTTTCTTTAGAGTACTGATTCACTTTTTGAACTTCAGCAACTATATCTAAACCCATTTTTCTAACCTCCTGATAGAGGATATACTATCCCCATCTTTGTGGCTCCAAATAACCCATTACCCAAGCTTTATAATGCTCATCACAAAGTGTTTTAAGCCAGGTTCCCAAACTTCTCAACTTTCCAAGTTCACCACAGATTTCGCAGATTGTTGCTGATTTACCTTCTGCTTTATCTATTAGCTCGAAGACTTCATCTGAACCTCCTTCTATATAAAAACGTAACGTCCCATACTTCTCTTTTACTTGAGTAGCAACCACCCCTTCATCGAGCTTAGTCAATGCCCTTGATAGATCGTAAAGAAGTGCAAACCAGCCGTCGGAGCATTCAAAGCCAAAGCTCATCAAATTCTCAGTTAAGGGCCTGTACACACCTACATACAATTCTGGAAACTCTCTTATCAGGAACTGCTCTAAAACTGTTTTCATGTTATCTTTCCTCCTTTCAGCACTATTTTATGCTTTGTTTCCCTTTTTGAGGGATCCCAATACTCTACCCTGAAACCTTCAGGGATCTCATCAGCACGTTGCAGTGGGTTAGACCAACTAAGGCAGAAGTTAAAATAAGGACATCCACGGTAACTTGAGCAACTATTATAAGCTGGCGCAAATGCTTCTAGCACTTCGTCCTCTTCTTTACATCTTTTTAATAACTCATAATCAGCTTCAATTTTATCAACAGCCTGATTTATATGAACAAGCCAGGCGTCCATCATCCTTGGTGTTCTACGAACTGGAACTCGAGGAAATTCTGCAATCTTACTTTTGGTAAAGATAGCACCATTGATCTCAACTCCCCAAACCTCATTTGTAGGAAAGGCACAGAATAGAACATGATTGTACGTGCCTGTCTGTACTGAGAGCTTCCATCCATCTCTCCACTGCTGACTATTTTGACTTCCAGTTTTATGTTCTAAGGATTTGATGAGATCATTATTGTCAAGATCTCGCATGATTGAGTCCATCTTAAAATGAATAACACGCTTCTCACTGATAGGGACAGCACCCGAAATTTCAGTGTGAAGGACTTTATAGTGATCCTTTTTTCTAAACTCCTTACAGTACATTGCTAATGCTAATCTTGCATGACCTGGAGTTTTTGGACTCCTCTCTAAATCAGTTTCCTCACTAAATACTTCCCTATATTTTTCTGTTAAAACTTCAACAGCTCCCTCATATGACTCACCGCCCATTCCATGAAGTAATAAGTGTTCCATAGAAAGATGCCAGCACTTCCCAAAGTGTCTGTGAACATCTGGGGTGTCGAGTTCCCACCCTAAAATGTATTTATACATATAGGCACGAGGGCAGGATAAGTAAGCTGATATTTTTGAGGCATCATGGATTTTCCAGGTTGGATGTTCCTGTAGTGACACTACTTTTCCTTCCTTTCTCCTCTGATAAGGATAGCAATAGTTCTGCATAGTGAATTATTTTCTTTAGGTCTTTTGGATTTACCTTACCTTTTGCATTTCTATAGGCATATTTTATAATGCTGCCTAACGCAAATTGGTTGAAGAATCCACCAGCCCTGTATAGATCTATTGGTTCAACTGAGGCAGTTTTATACTTACTACTCCCTTTATTTTTTAAGCTATTCCAACTCATCTTTTAACTACCTCCTTTATCTCTTCTATAGAGAGTACTATAGGAATATTAAGGGACTCTGCTAATTTACGCTCTTTAGCCCACCCCACACTATTTTCAGCATTTGGTAGCAAAAATACTACATCGCAAGCACTAAGCCACTCACGGCTTAATTCATAAATCATCTCAGAAGTTATTTCTTCTCCTGGATAGAGAGAGAGGATGTAATGGAGGTCTATATGAGGACAGAAGGGAGCATACCCTCTTTTAAGAAGCTCTACTGCTGCTCTTATTCCTTCTCTCACATTAGACAAATATTCAATAGCGTGATTGCCCTTGCCAGTCGGAGTTATTGCACCTGCTATGTAAACTTTAATCAAGTTAAGCCTCCTGAACTTTGTCATCAAAGTGTGGAATTTCATCCATAGTAAAATGCCAAACTCTTAACCTATCATGATCATCAATGTAAAAGATACAACCGCCAATATCGGGCTGCATTTTACCATAACTTTTTAAATATGGCTTTGAAGGTTCATAGGCCATCCACGCAGGCAACTGAATCATATGTACATCCTTTTCGTGAATGTAAATAAAGTTGTGCCAGTGGCCTCTGACAAAAACGTCTATATGAGGCACCTTACCAGTTGCTTCAGCCAACTTTGTAAACATTAATTCTCTGCCCATAAGCATCTCACGATAGACATAGGCGGCACTTTCACCGTGCTGAATGTTAAACACCTTCTCACTGGGTGCAAACTTCAAGTTAGCAATGGCCCCTCTCCACACACCACCAAGGCGATCACATACGTCCTTTTCTGGATTGTGACCTTTTGTGCTTCTGTGATAGCCACTGCCACCAAACATAATCAACTTTCTTTTTGGAGCATCTTTTGGATTGACAAGTAAATCTAGCACTTGTGTGCCAAGATCAACCTGTTCGTCTAAGTCAGGACTTATTAATAAAGTGCCTCGTTCGATAAAGTTTTGACCGTGGAGCAAATCTCCAACAACCAGTACCGTATCTACGCTATCTCTTTTGCAGACTTTTACAAAGTTGAGAAAGTGATCCCAGATCTGTATTTGTTCTGGACTTGCATGTATTTCCTGCCCTTGTGAAGTCATAATAGAGGGTGGCATTAAAGCATATCTTGAAAACAAGTGTAAATCAGAAATTGCAGCTATAACTCTTTTCATTTTTATCCTCCCCACTTTAGTTTTCTAAGTAGAAAAGCAAATCCAGCTCCTAGTGGGGGAACTATAATAGCCTGCATCCCTAACCAAGCTGCGTACTGAGACTTCTCGATGCCCACTACCCATATCATATAAGGAGTTAGTGTTACTGTCCAATAAACAAATGAGATAACTGCGTCTATTAGAAACCTTTTCATTCCCTTAGGTACTTTAATCATTCTGTTTGAACCTCCATATTGCTTATTAATTTCCTACCATGTTTTGTATCACTTCTGTTAGCGGTTTTATCAGAGTACCACCGCCCACACTCTTTACATACCCAGGCATTAACTCCATTAGAGTAAGGATTTAGGCTTCCGCATTCAGGACATGGAGGTCTGTTAACTACTTTAGCCCTCCTATTAATTTTTTGAAACGTTCTGCCACAGTCTTTACACTTTATTCTCATGCCCTGTGAAACTGTTCTACCACTGTTACACTTTAGGCAGTTCATCTTCAGGCCCCGTCACTTTCAATAGTTCACCTAGCATTAACTTTCTCTCAACGTATCTGTTATCTTTGAATATTAGGATGTTGAGCCTGCCGTGTAAAAATGCAAAGCATGAACAGGCAACACAGGCCATTGTGGTTAGGCCTGATAATAGAATATAGTCAGTCGGTGCACTCTCTCTTAGTTTCATTGCGAAGTCCCTATACATCTTACTAATTGCAAATTTAGAGACTGGCCCTTCTGATAAAAACTTGATTTTGCCAAAGCGGAGGGCATCACTATAGTCGTGACCTCCATTATTGATGCAGTATACCGTTGCCATACATCTCTCCTTTTCTTTTTTTTTTAACTGTGTTTAAAATTTTAAACACAGTTTCAAATTCCAAGGCTCATTCTTATTGCACTAATTGGCCCGCCATCTTCTTCTAATAGATTGGCTAGTGAAGTGAATTCTCCAGTCTTTGTATTTAATCTACACAGATGAATACCGCAGCCTTGGTGGTTAAGATGACTGAATGCTACAGCGTAAACTTGCTCATCCTGATTAAACAGTCTAATCCAATTTACCTTGGTAGGATAAGCATTTCCATCTACATCCTCTATTATCATTCTAACATTTTTATCGTGTAGTTTTATTAATCCAAGTTCGAGCATTTACTTTCCTTTTTTTGTTCTTATATTTTTTATAGTCTTCAGGTGTTAACTTAAACCTATGTCCAGCAACGCACACTATATCCACACCATATAATTCTACACAGTGTATGTAGCCTTTGTTAGCACACTCACTTCTCTCAGTCTCAGTCCAAATATATCCACTACAAATTGGGCACTTCATTGTTGATTTCTAAGGACAAGTATACATAATTGCTAAATATCTTGCTGACATACTTGCCATCCTTTCCTCCTAAATAATTATGCAGTGCTTTCACTACATCACCCTTATTCTTTTTTAAGTACATCTGCAAGATTGCTGAACTTGCCTTTATGTTCTTTTTAACATTAAACAGGTCACGCCTGTCTACTATACCTAAGTCGACCAGCATTTTCTTATGAATGTCAAACATGACTTGGCCAAGACCAAGTGCTCCTGCTTTTGACACTGCAGATGGCACAAACCCTGACTCCACTTCTATTAGTGCCAAGAGTAGAATTGGGTTTGGATACTTACAAACTTCTTCAGCGATCTCCGTTGCAGTTTCAACACTAATGCGACTTGAGTGATGCATAATCCACTCAGTAGATTTCTTAATCTTATTTGCCCTGTCCGCTCTACTCATCTCTTCCTTATTCTTTAATTCAGCTTCTAATTCAGCCTTCAATTCAGAAATGTGTTTATCTTTTTGTAGAACGCTTTTTTGCAAGTCGGCAATTATTGAGCCAGTGATTAACCAACTACCGACTGCCACCGCTAATAGTGATACTGTAAATGATCTTAGAATTTTCATATTTCCTCCGCAAGAATGACCTCTTTTGCTAAATCAACTGACCCTGGAGCAAGAATGTTAAAATTGATAGATATTAGCTCCTCTAAAGACGTTGTTGATACAATTTGGGCGTCAACTATATACCACACCTCCTTCGCTTTTGAGGGAATATAAAAGCATTTAAATATCCTAAGTGGTAGAATCAACCCATTTCTAAAGTGCTCTGCTGCCTGTTTTTCTTTAAAAACTGTCAGCGGCCCACATCCTTTGTTTGGATGAACAGATTCATTTACTTTATATTCAACTGCTCCACGCCTACCGAGCATTATTGGTGACCTTAGACTACTTTCCACTACTTTATATCCTACCTTTATCATTTTAAATCCTCCTTATATATCTTCCTACGAATTTCTGCACTTTGTTCAAAATTTTAAGCAGAGGTGAGCTCCCTTTTGGGGAGTCCACCTCTCTACTTATACTTTCCCTACTTACTCTTCGCTGCCAGAGGACGCAAGCAGTTTGGCAATTAACTCTTTTTGCTTATCTGGAGGCAGTTTTTCAAACTTCTTCACTAAACTTCCAAGACTCGCTTCGCCAACTACTCGAGCAGCTCCAGGCTTCCACTCAGCCATTGCAGCCACAATTTCGGCCGCAGACTTTCCTTTCAAAGCGAGGCCACGCATCACAGCCTGTGCCTTGACGATTGCTTCTGCAAGGTATATCGTGTAAACGACGTCCTTGCCAAACAAAGCTTCAGCTTCCTCTATGCTTTCGCCGAAGTTAACCTCAGCTTTTACTTCAAGATCGTCCAACTTTGGGATTGTTGCACTTACTTCCATACCTCTTTTCCTCCTTCAATATTTAGTGTGTACACACTAGGCGGACACCTCATCCAGCTCCAACTCTTCTATTTCTTCCACAACTGGAATTGTGCTCTCCTTATTATCTCTCCACTGGACTTTTCTAAATAATGCTTCCAGTTCTTTTTCAGTTGACTTATTTATCTCTCTTCCATTAATGCAGTCGCTTAATGCTCCTAAAATGAAGCTTGTTTCTCCTTTTCTAAGCCTTCTCCATTCTACTGCTTTCACTATCCACCTCAGTCGTTCATATGTCATCTTTCCTCCCATGTTTAGTTATGAAGTCGGTCATCATTGATGTGAAGGCTGTTTTAAATTCTTCTTTTGATACTCTGTCTATCAACCTATTCGCCGCCAATAAAACTATCTTTCCTGTATACTCCACAATCTCTGACTCCGTTGGTGCAGTGTAGCCTGTCACTAAAACCTGGTTTATCATAAGTCCTCCTTCATTACCTTTCAATCTTTTATGTTCTTCCAAACGACTCAATCAGATTTTCTAACTCCTCTTGAGAGTTTTTCCTTCTATTCAGAGCAGCTATTAATGCATCTTTTACTTCATCTTGAATAGGCACATGGAAGCCGACTCTTTGCAAAAACTCTTCTGCTTGCTCTTCAGTAAAAGGGAAGTCGGTAGCGTTGAACATCTTCTCAGCTACACGAATAGCAACATCGACAACGTCTGCTGGTCTATTTATTGCCAGTCCAGCAAAGTGTATCGCCTTAACAAGTGATGCCAGTTGTGCAACTGTTACCCTAATTTGTAAATTAATTTTTCTCATAGTTGTGAAGCCCTCTACCTTTCATGGGTGCATTATAACATATTTGGACTGAGATGTCAATGTCTATCTTCCAACTTCATATGTGAAAGCCTCCACTCCAACAGATGAGCTGGCAAACCTACTATCTCTGCAACTTCCTCCATATACTTCTTCACTTCTTCAGTATTCTTAAAGTTAACGTAGTAAAAGCCATATTCATTTTTCCCACTTGGAAAGTGAAGCTGCATAGGAATAAAATTTTTGTCAAGTATGGCTTGCGCCTCTGGAGTTTTTCCAGATATGAGGAGAACATTTTCCTGCTCTACTATCTGAACAGTCATCTCCTCTATAATGTCTTCGTTAGCCTTAACTAAGGTAACAAAAGCAGTTGCCACTCCAATCTTTTTAAAGTATTCTACTGTTTCTGGCTTGAAGACGTTTTCTGCTTTCATGCTGCTCTCCTTTCTTATGTCTACTTACTGCATCATCAAACATCTTTAAGTTTCTGTTGTCAGTCTTCTTTGATATGATGCATCTTATTCCATTATGAAGAGCGACTTCAATTCTCATTTTCTTTTTGATCTCTTTCATATATGCACCCCTTCCACTACTATAAGTGGCTCTCCTAATAAGAATAAGAGCATTGTTAACAAATATAGAATGGAAAGTACAGCCATTGTGAAACCAAGCCCAAAAAAGTATCCTTTTATAAAATCTTTCATAACACACCTCCTTTATCCCATTAGTTTGATATACGCTTCCTTGAGGAAGGAGTATTTATAATACTGCCCCCTGCCAGGGCCTATTCCAACCCCAACCTCTCTATGACATGATAAGCACATATTAGCCCAAAAGCCAAGAGTAGTTTTTCCATCAACGTACTTAGTCAACTCCTGAGCCCTATATGTTTGACACCTTTTGAGCTCTGGATCGTCCACGTCGCCTCCCTTCGTTTAAAATTTTAAACACAGTTGCCATATTTTCACGTCCATTATATCAGAAATTTGATGGAATGTCAAGTCCTTATTTAATTTTATTTACGACTCCCCTTGTTTAAAGTTTTAAACAAAGCTAATGACTCTTTGGAGGGTCATTAGCTTTGGCTGGCTGTTACTTAGAATCCTGCGAGCTTTTTGGCATTCTTGTTCCAGGCTCGCTTCCACTTAGGAAGCTCCTCTCGATCATTTGGCACGCTTGGTAAATTGAAGTATGGGTTAATAATATCTCCCACACCTTTTTCCCAGTACATTGCCAGCCTTACCAACTCCCTCATAACATCATCGTTTTGAGCAGCTTTGTAAGCCAGCTCTGCCAGCCTTCTCCTAACTATACTCTGCTTCATTTCTTCACCTCCCTTCATTCTTATTCTAACTTCCTTTCTATATAGAAGATTCCTACTCCATCCTTTAATTCAAATCTCATTCGGTATTGACCACTACCAAAAAGGATAACTTCATTAGCAGTCAATCTATTTATTAAGTTATCCTGCTTCTGTCTTGTCCTTACTCCTTTAGAAGTTAACCACTCCCTAAAACCAGGAGCGGTATTAAATCCTGAAACATAAATCCATTCCATCTTCAATCCTCCTTCCACTTTAATTCAACTCCCATTTTTTGAAAGTCTTCGAGAACTTTCCTTCGGGTTTCTTTAACTGTCGTTTCAACCCATTCAATTCGATTATCTCCGCAAGCGTGAGGCTTTGGGTTGTCATATTGCAGGAACCGAATATTCCCGCAGCCGATGCAAACAGCCGGCTTTTGGTTCATCTAATTTTCACCTCCTTTTTTTATTCATTGAGGTTGCATTAAACATGATACATGAAACATATAGGGGGGCCTCCGTTTCCAATGTTTGTGAGCATAGTTACCAAGTGTATATGTATACTGTATATACACAGTATATATATATATATATATTCTTTTTTTTTATTTTTTTTTTAAAAGAAGATATACCCATATACCCCGTAACTATGCTCACACGCATACGAAAACGGGGGGGGGGTCTATGTTTCATATATCATGCATTATGCGCCATGCATTACTTTTTATGTTGAAAGTCGCTTCAAATGGCAGGGTATCTCTGTTATACATGTCTGTGTTATTTGTCTGCTTCTGTGGCTTCTGCAGCTTCTATAGATGCCATTATCTGCTTCAGCAAGTCCTTCTGGGCATCCTTGTTTAGCTTTCTGACATCTTTAAATACGGCATCAACTGTGACAATTTTGGCTTCTCGAACTCCGATGGGCTTCACAATAATTCTGACCGTGGAGCCAAGTTCACGGAGTTTGTCATTATACCTCAGTGCATTCTGCTGCGTAATTCGCCGTGGCCTCAATGCGAGTTCGATTACATCCTCAATCGTGCAACCTGATAAGTCGAACTCCATATCGAGTTTGACTGGCTCTTCGCCGTCGGGAGTGATGACGGCAGGCAATGACCTAACAACTCCCGTTAACTTTTCATTCAAGTTCATGGTTGGTACCTCCCTTTGATTTTAAAGAGATACCCCTCCACGTCAAGCGACTTTCGGTTGGGCTCAGATATTTTTAGGTTTCGCTCAGAGGCAGCACGTCCATTCCATCATCTCCCTATAGTAATGTTCAAGGGATCATTCGGCTGCTTGCCTACTCCCTATTGTCATTGCATCAAATTGTGACGGCATCATACCATGGCTGAATTGAAAAGTCAAGGGTGGCCGGCCTGGGTGGGCATGGTACTCACGCCTCCAGCGCAACCGATAAAACAAGATTTACAAACTTTTTAATGTGTACATTTTCGTACTATTCACCTGCGATTCATTTATTATAACTCTGTTTAAAATTTTAAACAAAGCTGTATATATTTCTTAATAGTGGAATAATATAGCTGCGCTGAATGTAGAAATATAGATATGAGGAAACCTAATGTGCATTCCTACTATTGAAAAAATTAGGGTTCTATCTAAGAATGTACAACTTTTGCCTATTGACTTCTTTAACCGAATGTGTTATAATCCTAATATAATTAATATTGTGGGAGAGTTATGAAGCCATCAGAAATGTTAGGGCTTAAAAAGTGTGTAGGTAAGAAATATGGAAAGTTAACTGTAGTAGGTTACTATCCATATCCAGATGGAAAAGGGCCCAGGTGGATTTGT
This sequence comes from bacterium, assembly GCA_030017825.1. GTDB lineage: Bacteria > UBA9089 > JAHJRX01 > JAHJRX01 > JAHJRX01 > JASEGW01. Next base: position 29,289 of record JASEGW010000001.1, read on the forward strand.
AAGTGTAATTGTGGAAAAGATCATATTGTGAGAGCTATTTTTCTAAAAAGAGGAGATGTTAAGAGTTGCGGTTGTATAGCAAGTGAAAACGCTAAGCCACCAAAACTTGAAGTTGGAGAAGCAGCTAAAAATAGTACCTATTTACAGTATAAACTTCAAGCTGCTAAGAGAGATTTCGACTTTACACTAACATTTGAGGAATTTGTAAAACTGGTTTCATTATCTTGTTATTATTGTGGAAGACCACCCTCAAATATAAAGAGAGGACACAATGGAGACTTTATCTATCAAGGAATTGATAGAGAAAATAGTGAGATAGGATATACAAGAAGTAATTCAGTTCCTTGTTGTAAAACTTGCAATATGGCGAAAGGTACTATGAGTCATATAGAATTTATAGCTCATATTATAAGAATGTATAAATACTCAGTGGAAGATGTGAGGAGAGATGGATACTCGCTTCAATCATGAGGGTAGAAGGTACCAAATACAGCGTCTATGGAATATCCATTATGAGATAATGAGGCTGGCTCTCATTGGTAGGAAGGCAGCTGATATTGCCAGAGAGCTGGGCGTGACTGAAGTGATGGTTTCTTATACTCTCAATTCTGAGTTGGCAAAGCGCCGAATGGAAATTATGAGAGGGGTGAGGGATGCAGAGGCGCTTGATTTATCAATAGAGATCAAAAGGTTTGCACCTGAAGCTTTTAAGTTATTGAAAAAGGTGTTAAGAGAGTCAGATAGTGAAAAGAATAAAATTGTAGTCGCTCTTGATGTTCTTGATAGAGCTGGGTATGCTCCTCCGAAGGTTATTGAAGGAAGGTTTATGCATGCTCACTTTACAGCTGAGGAGATTGAAGAAATGAAGAAGCGGTCTAAGGATTCTGGTCAGGTAGTAGTTGAAGGGGAACTGGTGGAGTCTAATTCTATTTAATGGAGGTAGGTATGCAGGGTAGTAAAAAAGTTTTAGTTAAGTTGGGGCAGTTTGATAGAGCATCTGCTGTTTTTAGATCGCTAGTTGGGGAGAAGCTTCCTTTTAAAGCTTCTTATTGGCTGCGAAGAGATATTGATATAATCGGCAGGGTTTATCAACCTTTTCTTGATTCTAAGGCGATACTTTTCAAAGAGTTTGCAGAGCTGAATGAGGAAGGTAATGTTAAGCTTGATGAAACTGGGACGAATGTTAAACTGCTTGAAAACAAGAAAGAGGAGTTCTGGAAGCAATATATTGAGTTGGCAAACAAAGAAGTTGAAATTGAAGTCTATCCTTTAAAACTCGAGTGGTTTGACATAGCCACTAATTGTCCTCACTGTAAGAAATCTATTGAGGAGAAAAGAGTAGCAATTTCAGTTGAAGATTTAGTTGCCATTGACTTTCTTTTAGAGGAGGATGAAGATGCATAAATTTATTGGTAATCTCCTTCTAAGTATATTGATAGGTTTGGTAATTCTCAGTATTACCATCGGCAGTTCACATGCAAGTGGTGGATCGTGTCCATCTTTCAAAGCTGGATCTGTAATCCTCCCTAAGGGAACACATATGGAAGGCAAAACTGTCTATATGTTGATTCGTGATATGGATTTTGAGAAGTTGAGGGATGATCTGGTAGCTCTTGACAACTATTCCTATAATACATTAGTAATTGATTTATATTCCTACGGCGGCTCTTTGTTTAACGCTATGGGAATGATTTCACTAATCTCAAAAGTACAAGCAAATGGAAAGATTGTTGAGATTCGTGCAAAAGGTATAATTGCGTCTGCTGGCCTTCTTATATTGTTGAGTGGGAGTGAAGGCCATAGATTCATCGACCGATATGCGCTTGTTATGTTTCACGAACTTTGGTCTTTGAAATTCTTTGCTATTGAGACTCCATCCTCAAAGGAAGATGAAGCCTTAGTTTATAGGAAGATTCAAAACAACGTAAACTCTTATATAACTTCACGAAGCAAAATCACTCGTGAGGAGCTGGAGTTACGTATTCGTAATAAAGAGTTTTGGCTGACTGCAGATGAAGCTGTAAAGTATGGATTTGCAGATAGGATAGACTAAATGGAGTGTAAACCTCAAGTGAGTAAAGACACTTTCACAAACTTAAAAACGTCTGACGATAAACTACATGTACTTTACGATATGCAGACTGTCACTATGGAATGTATTGAACATGTTAGTAAAGTCGTTGAGAAGCGAAAATACTTTGATAAGCTTTCTACAGTGATAGGCGGTGTCGTTGGTGGTATCCTTGGCTCACTTGGGATTAAGGTAGGTACTTGAAGGTGGGCAGACGTGAATCAATTGGACGTAAATCAATGTTACATCCTAATCTAAGAGATATAGCTTGGGCGGCTGGCATTTTTGAAGGAGAGGGATGGGCTGGAACTAATGGTGCTTCTACTGCTATGGCTACAGTAACACAAATTACGCAGTGGCTACCAATTAGACTCAAAATATTATTTGGGGGCGCTATTTATACTAAGCACTGCAGTGATTCCCTTAACCCTAGCTATTGTTGGCAGATCACTGGAAGTAGGGCTTTAGGATTTCTGCAAACTATCTACTATTTCTTGTCCCCAAAGAGACAATCAACTATTAAACATCTTTTAGCTGCCGCTAAGCTAGTAAGACTCGGAAAATGGAGATAAAAGGTTGGGAAACTTGACACAAAATTTTAGTAGAAATGAATTTAGTTGTAAGTGCGGTTGCGGCCTCGACAGCATCGATCTCGGATTAGTGGACATGCTACAATGTTCGAGAACTGCAACTGCACTTACATATGAAATTACTTCAGGCTGCAGATGTTTGAAATATAATAAGGAAGTTGGTGGTAAACCTAGTTCGGCGCACTTAAGATGCAAGGCTGTTGATATTAAGTGTATAGGTTCGAGGATGAGATATATAATGGTCAAGGATCTTATAACAAGATTTAAAAGGATTGAAGTGAAGGATTCTTGGATTCATGTAGACATTGATTTAACACTTCCACAGGAAGTTTTGTTCTTAATTTAAAAAAGGGAGAATGTATGTCTGGGTTTGATCCTATTACAGCCGGAATTAATGCAGTTGGTAGTATTATAGACAAGATATGGCCTGATAAAAATGAGGCTGAAAAAGCTAAAATTAAGTTAGCTGAATTAGCACAGGCAGGTGCACTTAAAGAATTAGACTTACTGTTGGGTCAGATTAAAGTTAATATTGAAGAAGCAAAGCATGAATCAGTTTTTGTGGCTGGATGGAGGCCGTTTATAGGTTGGGTATGTGGTAGCGCTCTTGCTTACTATTATATAGTGCAGCCTTTTTTAATTTGGGCACTTAGCGTATTCAATATTAGAACAGAGATGCCAAAACTTGATATAGGCGAGTTGATAGTGATCCTGATTGGTATGTTAGGCCTTGGAGCATATCGTTCCTATGACAAAGTTAGAGGGAATGGAAAGTGAAGACACTTGACATTGTCCATATAGTTTGGAGAGATGCATTAAGTAACTCTGTGTTTTGGGAGGATTTGGATGATGTTGTAGATTCCCTCGAAACGGAAAGAGATTTAATGGAAACAGTTGGACAAATAGTTGAGGTTGATAAACGATATGTTACTATAGCACACTCAATGCATTATGACAGCTCTGGAGCTATAGCAAAAGCTGGCGGAGTTCTTTCAATTCCAGTTGGGTGTGTTATTAAAATGAGGAAAATAAGTGGGCCAATTAAGCGAAAACTTTGATATTAGAACGCCAGAGATAAAGATGATTATTGAGGCGTGTGTTGGAAACACTAAGATGACATCAAGAGTCATGTTTCCAGATCGCTTTACGTTACCATTTAGTAAGATGCATGATCAGCTATTTAATGTGTTAGATGATGATTTAAAACAGCAGGTTGTAATTGCTGCTCCTCGGGGATTTGGTAAAACAAGCATTGGTATGTCTTATCAGGCTGGTAAGATTATTTTTAGAGAGAAGAAGTTTATAATTCCCTGCAGTGCCACTGCCTCTCAGGCTCTTCTTCAGGGTGAAAACTTGAAACGTGAACTTCTTTCAAATACCATTATTGGTAGGCTATTTGGGCCAATGAAGAGTTCAATGTTTAGTCAAGATCAGTGGATAACTGAGACAGGTACAATGGTAATGCCAAGAGGTAGCGGTCAACAGATTCGAGGTTTGCTATTTGGAAATTATAGGCCTGACTTGATCTTGTTAGATGACATTGAAGACAGTGAAAGTGTGAAGAGTGAGGAACAGAGAAAAAAGTTGAAGGAGTGGTTCTTTGCAGATGTTATGAATAGCGTCAATAGATCAAGAAAGGATTGGAAGGTTGTTGTTGTAGGTACATTGTTGCACGAAGACTCGTTATTAGCAAATCTGTTGGATGATAAAAATTGGCATCCAGTTCAGTTAGAGTTATTTGATGATGACTATCACTCTAATTGGCAGGAGTTCATGACTGATGAGGATGTTGCTAAATTGGTAGATGCGTATAGAAAGCAGAGGATGCTTGGTACTTTGTTTAGGGAGTATAGGAATTTACCAGTTGCAAAAGAAGATGCAAAATTTAAATCAGAGTACTTCAAATATTACACTGAGAACCAAAAGAAGCAGGTTCAAGAGACAGTGGTTATAATGGATCCTGCAAAAACTGTTAAGGCAACAAGTGATAATAGTGCGGCGGTTGGTGTTGGTCTTGATATGGTAAATCATAGAATTTTGGTACTGGATGTGGATTCTGGAAACTATCATCCAGATGAGTTCATTAGCAAATCATTAGACATGTGTAAAAGATTAGGTGCAAGGGTACTAGGGTATGAAGAGACATCTCTTCATGAGTTTATTAGTTATCCATTAGAGAATGAGATGAAGAAGAGAGGAATGAATCTGGATTTAGTACCATTATCTGCAAGAGCAAGTAAGGAAGAGAGGATTGCATCATTAATTCCTTTTTATCGACAAGGTGAAGTATATCATAATGCTACAGCATGTGGTGCTTTAGAGTCACAATTAATGTCATATCCGAGAGCGAAAAGGTGGGACTGTATGGATGCACTTGCATATATCGTTCCACTACTTGAAAAAGGTGAGAGGTATTTCTTTGCAAAAGATGAAAAGGCAGTTGAGGCAGAGTTCGCTACGATTGAGAATAAGGAAGAGGATTATGAAATTCCTCCTGATGATGGAGAGTTTGAGGGGTGGAGGAATATTTAGCTATGTTTAAAATTTTAAACAAAGTGTGAGGATGGGAGAAAAGATGGCTGACAAAGAAGAAGAGTGGTTGATTTCAAAAGAAAAAACGAGGAAGAAGAGATTTGTAGATGCCACAATTAAAGCTGGATTGATGCCTGGCCCTAGTAAGCCAAAGCCTAAAGAGGATAAAGAAGCTGACGAAGGCAAACCTGCTGGAGGCTGGCGTAAACATCTTGAAATTGTTACTGGTACACTGAAGGGAAAGTAATTTAGTGACGAAGGAACTGTTTTATGGACAAACTGGTTCTGTATTGTATGAAGATACAGATGTGGGATGGTATCCTGCCCCTTATGAAACTCTTCCAACAAGAGGAGCGTTAGCATCCCAAATATATTTAACAGATGCTCCAGTAAACGATCTTGAGGTAGTTAGATTGAGTGATTTAATGAGATTTTGGGAGCGATACTTTTTACTGATGGGAGCTTAAATGGCACAAAAAGTACTTGGACAATCAGCACCAGCTGCAGCGACATTAACAGCTTTGTATACTGTGCCAGCCTCAAAATATGCAGTTGTTTCGAGTATAACTGTGTGTAATAGAAGTGCTGCTTCTACAGTGTTTAGGGTTTCAGTTGCAGTAGCGGGTGCTGCTGATGATAGTAAGCAATATTTGTATTATGATCTAAATATTCCTGGAAATGATACTTTCATCGCTACAGTCGGGATAACGTTGGCAGCAACTGATGTGGTTAGAGTATATGCTACACTTGCCACTTTGAGTTTTAGTCTATTTGGAACAGAGGAAACAGTATAATGAGTCAAGGATTTGCAAAACCTGCTGTATACCCATTAGATCCAGTATTTAGTTCAGTGCAGATTACTGGATTAACTGCATCTTTACCTATTGTTACAGATGCATCTAAGAATTTAGTAAGCCTTGCTTACACTGGAGCAACAAGTTTCAGGAAAAATCTTGGATTAGAAGTAGATGATAGTCTAACACTTGCTGGTTTAACTTTAACTGGATTTTCTGGCTTTGTTAAAGCTACAGCGGGGGTTTTATCAGCAGCAGCCTTAGTGGATGCTGACATTCCTGACACTATTACGCTGACCAATATCACTCAGATAACAAATCGCAGTCATACAAGCCTGAGTGATATTGGAACCTTGACACACGCCACGATTGATACTTATCTTGACCAAGCGGTTAAGATTGCATCAAGTCCGACCTTTGCAGGCCTTATAGTGCCCAGCATTACTCCTGCGGCGAATTTTGTCTTAAATCAAAATTCTGTTGCAGTTTTAACTTCGATTGGTGCTTCGGCGGTTGTTAATACACTATATTTAAAAGAAGGAGCGGTTGCAATCAATCGTGATTCACCTACTACCGGCTATAAATTAGACGTAGCAGGATTCATCAATGTCGATCAGGTGGTGGATCAAAGCACTTATCCTTCAGTCAATGCTATTCAAGCTGCCTCCACCCTTCAGGATGGTTCTTCAGGCAATACAGTAGCAGATGAGGCTTTTGATAATACTTGGGAAGCGGTTAAGTTCACGGCTTCTGGCAACCACATTTGTCGCTCTTTTGGGGTGAGATTAAAGGTTTCAGCTGCCTTGACTAATCCTCTGTCACTCCTCTATGGTTATATTTACTCTGACTCTGCGGGAGTGCCAGGAGTCCTTATTTCAGGAACAGCTACTATTAAATATGGCTCCTTGACTACTTCTTACACTGAACATCAATTTAGTATTTCTACAAACCTCTCTTCTGGCACCTCCTACTGGCTGGTTTTAAGACGACCCTCTCCTCCCGCAGGAGGGACTATCTCCATTAATAGAGGAACAGCAGGTGCTGCCCTTCACGCTTATTCAGCCGACGGCACAACCTGGACAACCGAGGATAACAAGGAGATCTGGCATAAGATTTATGGAAGGACCTTTTATGCATTGTCTGGTTCATCAACCAACCACTATGGTATTTATGGTTCATCAATCAATTCCCATGGTATCTATGGTTTGTCAACTAACCTCGCTGGTATCTATGGTTCATCAATCAATTTTGCTGGTGTCTATGGTATATCAACTAACTTCTATGGTATCTATGGTGTATCAACCAACTCCCATGGTGTCGTTGGTTCATCAGTTGACTTCTATGGTGTCTATGGTGTATCAACCAACGATGCTGGTGTTCATGGTTTATCAGCCAACTCCCGTGGCGGTATTTTCCAGTCACGACAACATATGGGCTTATTGAGCCAGCAAATAGGGACCTTGACTGCCAATACCGCTCAGCCAGTTGCTCATATTTACCGCAATTTGACTCTGGAAGCTTTTACCGCCACTGGTCCTATTTTGGTGGTGGAAGATAATACGGCTTCTACTGGTCATCTTCTGGAGTTGAAGAAGCAGGGTAGTGTGAAGATGGTGGTGGATAGACTTGGTAATGTTGGCCTCGGGAAAACGCCTAATTATTTGCTCGAACTTAATGCGGACAGTGCAGGCAAGCCTGGCGCAGGGGGTCTTTGGACGGTAGTTTCCGATGAGCGACTGAAGAAAGACATCGTTCCTGCTGACCTTGATCGCTGTTATGAAATTGTTAAACAAATTCCCTTGAAACGCTTCACTTGGCAAGATGATGCTTACACCAGAGAGCAGGTAGCGGATCGCAGTGCTCTCGGATGGATTGCTCAGAATGTGAGGCCAATATTTCCGAAGAGTGTCAATATTAAGCCTTTCACAAAAGCCGAGAAAATCGCAGACGAGGAAGAGGTAATTGAGGATTGTCTTGATCTTAATTCTGGCCAGATTGTGGCCGCAATGTACGGGGCATTACAAAAGATGATGGCGAAGATTGAAGCGCTGGAAGTCCAGATGAAAGGGGAAAAAAGTGCAGAGGTGTAAAAAGTGTGGGTCGAAGAAAATTACTTCTCTCGGACAGGGGAAATATCTCTGTCGGAACTGTGGAGCTCGTTTATGATAAAGATGGTTGAGCTTACTTGTAAGAGTTGTTATGCTTATCTTGAGATTGGGGGAAGCGTGCCTAGATCGGTTTTTTCAGAAGATTCTGATCTTATTGATATGCCACTCCTCCAGTGGTGTCCAGTTTGCGGAGAGAGTTTAAAGGGAGAAAAAAGTGAGTTTAGAAAAAAGTGAATTAATAACTATGTTTAAAGTTTTAAACAAAGTGGAGATATAAAATGGCAGTAACATTGCATGTTCCATCTGAATTAGATCACGCAGCTCTTGATGCAAGAGCTAAGAATATTGTATATACCTATCCAAATAGTGAGGAAGGAAAAGAGTTAGACTTGCGGCCTGGCTCTGATCTGCATGAGAAAATTAAAAGTGCAGTAATTACTCGTGCACAGGATAGTTATAATATTATGAAGAGAAAGCATGATAACTGGAATCTTGTTGACCAGACACTGACTGCATATATCCCACTTGATGAAAAAGAAAGAGCATTAAAGAAAAGAGATCCGAGGAAGCCCGTCTCTATCGTAGTCCCCTACACCTACGCCACGATGGAAACACTCCTTACCTACCTCGTAACGGCTTTCTTGGATCTCCCTATCTTTCGATATGAGGGTGTTACCTCAGACGATACGATTGGTGCTATTATGCTGGAAAAAGTGGTAGAGTTGCAGACAGTTAAGAATAAGATTGGATTGGCTCTACACACTCTATTCAGAGATGGATTAGCATACGGCTTTGGCGTTGGACTTCCTTTGTGGAGTGAGCACTGGGGGTATAAGACTGAAAGATTGCCTAATGGCATTAAGGCAAGAGCAAGAAAGAGGCTGTTTGAAGGCAATAGAGTTGAAAATGTTGATCCATATCTTTATTTACCTGATACAACTGTTCCAATTCATAAAGTTCAAGAGGGTGAATTTACTGGATATGTTGATCGCACTAATTATATATCATTGTTAGAAATGGAAGCAATTAATCCTAATGACTTCTTCAATATAAAGTATTTAGATGGAATGGATGGTGGAAGTACTTGGTTTGGGTCTGAGGCATCTATGAGAGACAGAAAGCAGGATGTCAACACTCGTACTTTAGATATCCATTCTTCAACAAGTCCTGTAGATGTAGTTTGGATGTATATGAAACTGGTTCCTTCTAATGAGTGTTGGAAGCTTGGAAAATCAGAAGTTCCTGAAAAGTGGCTATTTGGAGTTGCTGGAGATCAGATTGTAATTTATGCAAAACAGCTTGGATTAGATCATGATATGTTTCCAACTGCTGTATTCGCTCCTGATTATGATGGCTACTCAGTAGCACCAGTAAGTAGGATGGAGATGATTTATGGTATGCAGAATGTTCTTGACTTTCTATTTTCGAGCCATGTGGCTAATGTTCGAAAAGCTATCAATGATATGCTGATAGTTGATCCATTCTTGATTAATATGGAAGACTTGAAAGATCCTGAGCCTGGTAAACTTATTAGGATGAGGAGGGCTGCGTGGGGTCGTGGAGTTGAACATGCTGTTGCTCAGTTAAACGTGAATGACATTACTCGTACTCATATTAGTCAGGATGCTCCTTGTGTGATAGATTTGATGCAGAGAACAAGTGCTGCTGTTGATAGTTTGATGGGTATTATGAGAACATCTGGTGAGCGAAGAAGTGCAACTGAGGCAAGGGATTCAAGGATGAGTGCACTCTCAAGATTGGCAAAGACAGCAAGAATTTGTAGTTTGATGACAATGTATGATCTCGCATATATGATTGCCAGTCAGACTCAGCAGTTAATGTCTCAGTCAGTATTTATTAATACTATGGGGGTGCATCAGCAAGAATTAATTGAGGAGTATGGGCAGAATAGAAAGATGCAAGTTGATCCTACAAAAATAGATATCAATTATGATATTGTAGTTCATGATGGCACGGTTGATGTAGGTGAGAGAGCTGATTCATGGGCTACCTTGTTTCAAATTTTATCTTCACAGCCTGCCGTTGGAGTTGGTTTTGATATGGTTAGGGTGTTTAAGCATCTGGCAAGAATGTTAGGAGCTAAGAATGTTAATGAGTTTGTGCGGAAGGGTGGGGGAGTGAACATTCAGACAATGCAGACTGAGGAAGTTTTACAGCAGGCAAATAGAGGTAATCTTGTCCCTGTAGGTGGAGAGTTAGGAGGTCAAGGTGGCACTGAAGTCGAGTAAGATAGAATATGGGGAATTTTTAAGGTCGAGAATTTGGGCTGATCTTAAAACTATTATTAAGGAAAGAATTAAATCTAACACAATGGAATTAGAATATGAAAGTCCTTCAGAGGATGTATGGATTGATATAAGGCGTGTAGCTTCTTCAAGAGCTCGAATAGGGGAGCTGCGATACTTATCTGAACTTCCAAGCTTTTTGCTTGAGAAGTATGATGAACTTTTTGAAATTGAGGAGGAGGGGGAAGAAGATGCCAGAACAGAATGAGAGTGCACCTGCTAGTCAGGTAGAACAAATTGGAGAAATCCTTAATGATTTTACACCACTTCCTGTGGAGAAGCCTAAAGAAACTCCTAAGGAGGAGCCCAAAGGGGCACCTAAAGAAGAAGTCAAAGAAGAAGCCAAAGAAGTAGTTAAAGAGGTAGAAGAAGTTGGTGAAAAAGATGTAGCAATTAAAACCTTAGCAGACCAAATCAAAGTTCTTAATGAGAAGATTGCTGAGCTTTCTAAACCTAAAGAACTTGATAAGCCAAAGGAAGAGAAGAAAGATGAAACGCTCGGTCTGGGATTCTTTAAGGATAAGGCTGAGTATGAAGCAGCCTTTGAAAAACCAGAAGTGATGAGTGAGGTAATGGGAAGGGTTAAAACTGATGCAGTCAGAGAAGTATTAAAAGCTCTTCCGCAGGTTCTCAATAATGTTGTCAAGTCTCAAATGGAAGTCCACTCTCGTACAACTGCTTTTTTCAATGATAATAAAGACTTGGTAGATGGATTGGAAAAGGAGCCATTAGCATCGAGGAAGCAGTTTATTGGCTATGTAGCGAATGACTTAAGTGGGAAGAATCCTGACTGGACACTTGAGCAATTATTTGAAAAACTGCCAGGAGAAATTAGAGTACGATTGGGTATGAAAGCTGAAGCTAAGAAGAAGGAAGAACGAGGTCCTGCTGTTCCGCCTAGAAAAGGGGCAGCGAGAATTCCTGGAGACAAAAGAGAAGATGAGCGGACTTCGCTCGAAAAAGAAATTATGGAGTTAATTTAAGTCGACGCTGAAAGGCGGTTCGGCAATCTTATAGGAGGTTGAAAATGAGTTCGTTAGATAAAAAGCTTTACAGCTTTTTTAAGAGAAGAGAGATAGACTTCCTTAAAATAACTGGCGATGTTGTCGTTGTTGGATCTAGGACAGTCAGAATTTTAATGAGAAGTTATTTGGGGCATGTATCGATTTGTATTGGTGCAGATGCTCCAGTTGATGCAGATGCTGGTTATGCAGTTGGATGTATGTATATAAGAACGAATGGAGCACTTTATTTCAATGGTGGATCTGTTTCAAATGCAGCATGGAATACTCCTGGAACTGTAGGTGCTGGTTCTATTACTGCTACATTGCTTGCTTCTGATTCAGTCATCACGGCTAAAATTCTAAAGGCTAATGTGACTCCTATCAAAATGAGAGTTCTAACGATTACGCCTATCACTACAGCCGGTGCGGGAACACTGACTGCTGCAGACTTATTTGGTGGAGCAATCCTACGAACTGGTCCGACAGCTACTGTATTGGATACGACTGCTACTGGAACGCTGATTGAAACTGAGTGCGCTTTTGACGTAAATGGAATGTGGTTTGACTGCTTTTATACAAATCAGTCTACACAGACTATCGCTCTAAAGGGCGACACTGGTATAACTTTATATGGTTGTCCACTGGTTCGCACTCTTCAGACCGTTCTGCTAAGATTCATTAGAACTGCAGCCAATACGTATACCTGTGTGGTTAGTACTGTGGGGCCATTTTCTGGATTTACTAAAAGAGTAGCCAGCGCTCAGAGTGTTACTTTGACAGCTGACATTTTGCTAGCTGGATATTATGTTCATACAGTTATTACTGGTGCTGCAACGGATACCCTTGATACAGGGACTAACCTTTCTGCTGCTTTTGGTGGAAGTTTAGTGGGTGCAAGTTTTGACTTTATCATAGTCAATACTGCTGCGACCGCCCTTGCAATTACCTTAGCAGGCGCAACTGGAACTACTATTATGGGAACTCCTGGTACGATTGCACAAAATAAGAGTGCTCGGCTAAGATTCGTCTGCACAGGTGCTAATACTTGGGATATTCATGTATTAGTTGGTGCATAAGTCGTAGGTTAAAGTAGTATAATTAGAAAGAGAGTGCCTCGCCCCTGGGCCACTCAGGGGCTTTTATCAAAACACTGGAGGAGTTTAAAATGCCTGACAATGCTTTTTTAGGAATGCGTGGAACTGGTGATTGGGCTACAGACCAGAGGCCAAAATCTTGGAGAGAATTAATTCTCTTCTTATATCCAAATGGTTCTGTGCCGTTGACAGCAATTATGTCAAAGATGAAGGAAGAGAAAGTGACTGATCCACAGTACTACTGGTGGACGAAGAAACTACCGGAACAGGCTGGGGCGGTTACAAACGTTTATACTAATAGTGGACTGAGTGCTCTTTATAGTGCTACATATCCAAATGGTGGAACTGGAGCGGCGGCTGGATTTACTGTCTATGTGAAGATGGCTGAGTTAGCTGCATCTGAATTTAGAGTGGGACATCAGGCTCTTATGAGATGTTTGACTGATTCTTATTTAGATGTGAACGGTAAAGTTACTGCTCGGACTTTGGCTGGTGCAAATTCTTACCTAACTGTTAAGTTACTGGAAGCTGACGATAACAGCTTTGGAAAGTTCGGAGCTCAGGGGCGCACCCTCGCAGCCTGTAACCGAATCATGGTTGTAGGTAATATCAATGAGGAAGGTGCTGTAATGCCTGGCAGTCTTGGGTATAACCCTGTAAAGTATTTCAACTATACCCAGATTTTCAGAACGCCTCTAAGCATCACTCGTACAGCTCGGGAAACGAGACTTCGTACTGGCGATGCCTATAAAGAAATGAAGCGTGAAGCTCTGGAACTGCACGGTATTGAGATGGAGAAAGCACTCATCTTTGGAATTCCAACTGAAAATGCTGGGGGATCTTCGGATCAGAAACCTGAGAGAACAACTCAGGGAATTGCTAGTTTCATTAAAGCCTATGTTGCTGCTAATTTCGATGATTATCGGCTGAACTCTGGTTATGCGGGTAAAGCTTGGGATGCAGCTGATGGTGGAGAAGCCTGGCTTGATTATTTCCTGGAGCAGGTTTTCAGATTTGGTAGTGCTGAGAAGTTGGCCCTTTGCGGTTCTGGTGCTCTTTTAGGCCTGAATCAGTTGGCGAGGAGTGGTGGACATATTAACCTGGAGCCACGAGCTGCTGCTTATGGTATCAAGGTTATTGAGTGGATCACACCTTTCGGTAGCATCTACTTAAAGACCCATCCCCTTATGAGCCAGGAAGTAACTACCCGCAATGCCATGATTCTTCTTGAGCCTAAGAATTTAGTTTATCGGTTCATCACTGATACAATCTTCTTTGGTGAAGGTGAGGCAAAGCAGGCTGGGCCTGGAACTAACAGTGGCCGTAAAGATGCCACAAATGAGGAGTTCTTGACTGAGTGTGGTCTTGAGCTGTGGCATCCCGATACCTTCATGATGCTTGATGGAGTCGGTAAAAACAGTGCTGTTTAACAATTAACCTATGCAAGGCTGGCAGCTGGAAGTGGCTGTCAGCTTTGTTCAAAATTTTAAACAAAGGGGGAACAAAATGAATAAAGTGGTAGAGACGTTGTGGGTGACTTTTGATTGGCCAATAGAACCAGCTGTTAGACACAAAATTGAGGATGTACTTAAGAAAAGTGGTTATAAAATTCACGGAGGCGGAACTAACATTATAGAGAAAACAGCAGATATTTCTCTGCACAAAGAATAGTTAGACGGAGGGTAAAATGTCTCAATTCTCACTTGTAAAAGCTAAATTTATTGAAATTACTGGACGTGCCGACTTAGCAGATCCTGCAGCTGCATTTGATGCTGGCTTTTTTATCAACGAAGGACAAAAATATCTGGATAGGCTGTTTAGTAGAGGTAAGGTAGAAGCGAGACATTTTACCAATCTAACTGCAGACCAAGTTATCGTATCATTACAGAATGTTCGATCTTTTAAGGAAGTATGGCTGTATGATTCTGAAACAAGGTCTAAGTTGATAGTTACGGATGCTGCAACTCTTCGAGGGTATTATAGTAAGCCAACTGCCAGTTTAGACAAAGGGCCTCCTGAATATTATGCACCTATTGTCATTAGACCGTTTCCTAAGGATTTGTCAGCAAGTGGTTTAAATCAGGCGTGGGCTGTTGAAGATATGAAATTAACAACTCACGAAACATATAACGCTATTTTGTTGAAGCCACCAGTTGATGTTTCTGGAAAGTACACTTTAGAAGTGCATGGAACTTTTTATACAGACGCTTTGTCTGGAAGTACAGATAAATCATACTGGACTGAAACTAACGAACTCCTTCTAATATTTGCAGCAGCATTTATGATGGAACTTTCATATCGAAACACAGAGGGCGCAAAGGATTGGAAGAATGCGGTTCTTGAAATAACTGAAGAGCTTGACAAAGATATTGTTGAAGAACAAATCACTGATATTAGTAGCATGGAGGTAAAAGTATGGGATACACCATCATAAAAGGAAACACAGTTGATGAGCAACTGGCAAGTGCTGATAAAGCACTTTCTCATCTGGAGCGTAGGATTAATGCGAGGAGTATTGTAGCACCACTAACTCCTATGATTATATCTGGGTTTTGTAAAGAAGATGAAGATGGAGTTATTCTAAAAGTACTTCTTCCTATTTCTGGCTACATTACTAAACTCTCTTTTTTCATAGATGATATAGAAGATGTTGAGTTTCTAAAGAAAAACTTCTTAGTTATTTCTATTGAGGCACGTTTAGCAGATGGAACTTTGGTAATGAAGAAATTTCCAACTAAACAACTAGCTGCTGAAGTTTTTACTTCGTATAAAGTTGAGGCCAATAGTTGTATAACTGTGCTTGTAAATACAAAGGTTAGAGGAGTTTGGTATGGCTTTGTAGTAGAGCCAGAACTCTCAATCAAGAGAAAAGTGGATGTCTCTATTTTGGAGGAATAATGAGAGAATTTGCCCATACATTATCTGATTTCAAAAAGGGTCTTAGACCAGATAAAAATACACCTCGTAATTCTGAGTTTGCTACTGAATTATATAATATAAGATGTGGAGTGGCTGGTCTGGAGGTGCCGCCTCTTATAGTATACCCTATTAGCGGTACACCAGTAGTAAGCTGGCCACTCCCCCAACTTGTCAAAGTTGGCGCTTTGACATTAACAGAAACAGGTTTGTTCTTCTCAAGATACAGCGCTGGCACACTTACGATTAGTAAGGTGAATTCAGATTATAGTTTGACATCTGTATTTACAAAGGCGGGAATAAACAAAAGGTTTACGGTGGCAGACTTTGGATATTTTCAACTGTGGGCAGCGACTGGTCTAATGATAAAAAGACAGCTGAACGCAGGTTTAACAGGTTATGAATGGACTGAAGTTACAGTTGGTGGGTCTCCTCCTCCAGCAACATGTGTCTGTAATTTTAGAGGGCAGCTGATTGCTGGAGTGATAACTGATGCAATTCCTAGCTTAGGTATTTCTGCAGATAATATGGTTGCTTGGAGTGAAATAGGTTCTGTGAACCCAGATGTAATGTTTGATTACACTAAGTATAATATTGATAGACAAAGGGCTATTGGATATAGTGGTGGTGGTACATTTACTTCATTAGTGAGTTCTGATGATGGATGGTGGGTGATTGGGGCATTTTTTGATAATACTGGTGCTTCAACTAGGATAGGTAAAATGGGTGCGTATGGCTATTGTTCATTTCTTAGGTTTCCTAATGTCACCATTCCAGCTGGTGCAACAATAACGTCTGCTATTATTAGAGTTCAGTGTTATTGGCAAGATCCTGCAGTAGAAGGATGTCAGGCTAATATTTATTTTAATAACGTAGATGATGCAATAGCACCTACTTCAGCTGGAGGAGCA
>JASEGW010000200.1 GCA_030017825.1 bacterium
TCAAAACATCATTCACTCTTTCGTAATATGGAACCAAAGATATTTGTATTGTTTTGAATTTTTTAGTTTGGTTATTCGGAACACCCACGAAGTGGCGGGGCACCCACAGAGTGGGTCGTTGTTTCGGATCTCGAATTTTACCTTCAATATCCAAATCCTTAATGCGCTACAATACCTAATTATTTTTGTATGGGTACTTATACTCTCAAATTGATGTATAGGTATTAATTGTAGTATTTTATTGTATATTGTGTTATAATGAGTCATGATTTGAACCTCCTTTTTTTATTGCTTTTAGGTGATATTATCTATCACCTCTTTGAAGGTTTCAAGCCTTATTTTAAATTTTTATCGGACGGTAGGGAATCAAAGACCCTTATGAAAATTCTCATTATTTCTCCTTTTTTCCCTTATCCATTAGACTCTGGCGGCAAGACCAGAGTATTTAATATTATAGAAGGGCTGCGAAAAGAACATCAAATTACCTTAATCTCCTTAATCGGAGCAAAAGAAGGCCATCATTTCCAAAAACTCAAAAACATTTGGCCTAATGTTGCTATTAATATTGTCTCATATCAAGAAGATCTAAATTATTCTAATAGGTATTTAAGAAAATTAGTTTACCTTTTCCAAATCTTAAATCCTTTTTATTATGAAAGTATTTATTCTAATGAGTTATCTATAGTTATTCAAAAAACTTTAGGGAAAAATAATTTTGATCTTATTCAAGTAGAATTTTCTCAATTAGCTCATTTTTTACCTGAAGATATCTCCATTCCTTCTATAATTGTGGCTCATGACCTTGCTCATATCACCCATCATCGCCGTTTTCTTACTGCTTTAAACTTAATAGAAAAATGGAAAGAGTTTAAAAACTGGCTAAACTTTAAGAAACAAGAACAATACTGGTTTCCAAAATATACTAAATGCATAGTCATGTCAGAAAATGACCGTTTGGAATTATTAAAATCTTTGCCAAGTTTAAATATAACTGTGCTGCCCAATGGAGTAGATACTAACTTTTATACTAAAATAAATAACGATGAAAACATTAAAATTACTTTTTTAGGAGGGCTATCTCATCCACCTAACTTAACTGCTCTTAAATACTTTACAAAATCAATTTATCCACTTATTATAAATAATATTAAAAATCTTAATTTTTTCATTTTAGGAAACCCTGGCGAAATAAATATAGACCAATTTAAAGTAGATTCTAATGTGCAATATTTAGGCTTTGTTAAAGATAGCCGACCTTATTTAAGTAACTCTATCTTTGTAGCTCCCCTACTTTCAGGAAGCGGTACTCGTCTTAAGATATTAGAAGCCATGTCCTTAGAATGTGCAGTAGTAGCTACTACTATTGCTTGTGAGGGAATAGATGTTACTAACCATAAAAATGTTATTATCGCTGATGAACCTAAAGATTTCGCTAAAGCAGTATTCCATCTTATCATAAATAAGGAGATGAGACAAGATATAGGTAAAAATGCCCGTCAATTAGTTATAGAAAAGTATGATTGGAATGTAGTGATAAAGAAGTATCATTGTATGCTCCAGAAGCTTATTTTATAATTTTCAAATAAATAGTTGCACTTTTGTTAATTTTAAGGTATTAATTATTTCCGTAGGACGCAGATATTTTTCAGAAATCAGATGTTAAGAACAAGATATTTTTGTTGTTTTGTGTTCTAATTTTCGTTTTCCTTTCTTTGTACCTTAGTGTCTTGGTGGCCTGAGTGCTTATAGAATTTTAATGGAGGTTTTTATGGAAAAAGTTAAAGTAGGAATAATTGGAGGAAGTGGTCTTTATCAATTAGAAGGAATAGAAGGTGTTACTTCTCTAAAAATAGATACTCCTTTTGGGGACCCTTCAGATGAATTAATTATAGGCACTATTAATGGCACTAAAGTAGCTTTTCTTCCTCGTCATGGTAATGGTCATCGCATTATACCTACAGAAATTAATGTTAAAGCTAATATTTATGCCCTAAAAAGTATTGGCGTGGAAAGAATTATTAGTGTTAGCGCTGTGGGCAGCCTCAAGGAAGAAATAAAGCCTTTAGATATCTTAATTCCTGATCAAATAATTGATAAAACACGACTACGAGCTCTCTCCTTTTTTGGAAAGGGAGCTGTTGCTCATGTAGGCATTGCTAATCCTTATTGCCCTATCTTAAATAAGATAATAAATGAAATTTGTGAAAAGCTCCATTATGATACTCACAATGGAGGAACTTATCTCTGCATTGAGGGACCTCAGTTTTCTACTAAAGCAGAATCTAAAAGTTTTCAGCTTTTAGGAGCTGATATAATTGGAATGACTAGCGTACCTGAAGCTCGTATGGCTCGAGAAGCTGAAATTTGTTATAGCACAATTGCTTTGGTAACTGATTATGATGTTTGGCATGAAAGTGGAGAAGTAACCATTGAGATGGTAATTGCTAATCTAAATAAGAATCTAAAAAAAGCTAAATCTATCTTAAAAGAACTAATTCCCCAAATAGCAAATACTTCTTATTGTTCGTGTTCTGATGCCCTAAAAGATGCTATTATTACTCCTTTTGAGTTAATTCCAGAAAAAACCAAAAATGAGCTAAGTTTCTTATTAAAAAAATACATGTAGTAGACTGAATTATTATTTGCAATTTATTTATAACCTGAGTTCGACATAAGAATATGTTCCTTTATTTTAAGTTTAAGAATTAAT
>JASEGW010000201.1 GCA_030017825.1 bacterium
CCCTAACAGCCAAAGCCAAAATAAAGATGAGACAAACCTCTTTTTTATTACTCATTTTCATCTCTCTCCTCCTTTTTTAAGATAAGAAGAACCTCTTATGCTATTTGTTGCTAATTTCTGTATAGTTATAACTATAGTATCTTTTTATCACGAAAACCCGAAATTTAAGAAAACCTGAAGAGATAAAAAAGATAATTATTTACAGAGAATGAAGCGCAATAAAGGAAAAAGGAGCACCAGAGCACTAGTAAAGAATTTAACTGATGCTCTAATGACTGGTGCACTGTGATTACTTCAGATGGCTAATACCTCTTTCCATTTGATTTTAGTGGTAAACAAATTCAAGAACAACTAACCACAGAGGCACACAGATCACGGAGAAAATTTAGCTCTTTTGACATCTCTCTGTGCCTCCGTGGTGCATACTTTCCCATACCCACAATATCAAATGGAATGAGGTACTACCTATCTTTTGAGTTTTGCAAAAATGTTTTATCAATAAAACGAATAATGTGACTTCTTCCTCGAAAGTCTTTTTGATTAAAAATACTTTGAATAACACGGGGCAGGGCAGTAGAGATGAAGTAGTTCTTAATTCTAAATATACGATACAAACGACTATGTACTAAAAAATTTATTAACCACCTGGGTAGAATCGGAAGCCAGTTAAACAATAGAGAAATGCTATAATAAGGTTTTGGATTACTCATACTGCCACCAGCAAGATAAGATCCTTCAATTAGTCGCTTACCCTCTTCTACATTACTTATATTATTTTTAGTAAGTATCCCTTTTTGTTTAGCAATTTCAACAATAGATGTCTTCGGATAATAAGTCAACCAAAAGATACTTATTAGATTTGGTCTGTATTTGTTATAAAATAACGCACTTTCCTCCTGTAGTTTTAGTGTATCGTCAGGAATCCCTAACATATGGTCAACTTGAACCATAATTCCAACTTCTTTTAAGTCTTTAATGCTTTCTGCTATTCTATCATTGTTAGATTTTCTACGAAGAATTTTACTGCACAGTTCTTCTGAAAGCGATTGTATGCCAATTTGCATATTAATACATCCTGCTGAACTTAATGCCGCTGCTATTTTTCTGTTTATATAATACGGATTGGCAATACATCCAAAAGGTAAACCAATTTCTTTTTTATAACGATTACAGAATTCAAAAATCCACTCCATATTTGTTGTGAAGGAATCATCAACAAATAATATGTATTTTGGAGAATAATGCACTTTGGCCCAGATAAGTTCATCAATTACATTATCTACTTTTCTTTGTCTGATAAAATTTTTCTCTCTTAACTTATGTAAATATGAGTTAAAACAATAGGAGCAACTATAAGGGCAACCACGACTAGTTATAATTCGATATTCATGAGATGAATCTTTTAATGATAAAAAGAAAGGGGTCTTATAAGGAAATGGTAGTTCGTTTAGATCAACAAAAGGTCCTTCTTTAAATTTTCCAACGAGCTTATCTTGTTTTTTAAATACTATACCTTCTATGGGGTTTTCGGGAAGAATAAACATATCATCTTTTTTACCCTCTCTGAGAAAATCAGAAAGAGATTTTTCGGCTTCTCCAATAGCAACGCAATCAACTTCAGTATTTCGTAAGACCTTTTCAGGCACTGCTGTTGGGTGAACTCCACCAAATATAGTTATTACCTCAGGCATTATCTCTTTTAAAGTCCTAGCACAGAGAAGTTGATATTGGTAGTTATCAGTTACGCAAGAAAAAGCAACAATATGTGGTTGAGCTTTAGCTATTTTCTTTGCTATTTGTTGAAAAGAGATAGTTTTTGCTTTTCTACCCAAATAGGGATCTTCTGCTTGGTAATATACAAAATCAACCTCATGACCATCCTCAAGGCAAACAGCCATTAAATATTCCACGCCAAGGTTCTCAAAATCCGGATAAACAAAAGTAATTTTTATCTTCTCCATTCTTTATACCATTCAATCGTTCGTTTAAGTCCTTCTTCAAAAAAGTCGGCCCCAGCTGTAACAATAACCCTTTTATCTTTCCAGAAAGACATTTTCTTCTCCTATGCTATTATTTTATATTATACTCCTTCTTCACCTTTTCCATGTCTGCCTCGACCATTATTTTAGCCAATTCCTTAAATATAATCTTGGGTTGCCAACCGAGTTTTTCCTTTGCCCTGCTTGCATCACCGATTAAAAGATCTACTTCTGTTGGCCAAAAGTATTGAGAATCTATCTCTATATAATCTTTCCAGTTTAGGCCAACACAAGAAAATAATTAATTGATTTTAGCAGTTCATGTAATGTCAAAGCTCAAATAACAAATGAAATCCAAAATCCAAATGACAAAATGTTGGACATTGGGGCATTTGACATTCATTTGATATTTGGACTTTGGTATTTGGAATTAATCAATGTTCCAAAGAGTACACACAATATCGAATGGAATGAGGTACTAAAGTGTTACTAAAAAAGTTTCTGGGTGTTTCATCCTTTCTCTGGTTTCGTGCTACAAAAAACCGTAGATTTAGACTGTTTTTTTGCAAATGTTAAAATGTTAATGAACTAGCACAATGCGTATAAGAAGAGTATATAAAATTATCTAAAGTTTAGTCCACAAGTAGTTTTTGAATCGCAGAAATGAATACCAAATCCTT
>JASEGW010000202.1 GCA_030017825.1 bacterium
GCATCTATAAGCTTTTTTGTATCTATTGCTGTTATTTCGCAGTAAGTCTATTTAAGTCTATCAACAGAAGTATAAAAAGAAAAATATTACCTAACCTTAAATCTATTGGAGGTCGTCCTTCTAAATTATCTTTATCTGAAATAGTTTCTTTGGCTCTCTTTAGATATGCAACAGGAACTAATGATATTAAACACTTTCATAGACACCTTTTAACTTATTATAAAGGATGGTTTAGAATTCCTAATTATTCCAGTTTTAATCGCCTTATTAATCAAGCTACTTTTTATGTAATGTTTTTGTTTAGATAGATAGTTCTTCAACAGTGCGAAAAAGTGGATTTATTCCTTTTTTGATCTATCTCTAAGATTTAATTAAAATAATTCTTTCCTTTAATATTGTTTCTTTGGTATACTTGTCCATGGTAACACTCCTTTTTAAATATTTTTCTTAAGATATTAGACCCTATTTTGGGTAGGGAGTGTTACCGAATAGATTAACAGTTGCAAAATTTATATATAATAATCAAACTATATAACTATAGCAACAAGAAATTTGCTAAGGTTTGTAAAATGAAAAAGAGAAATAAGGTATTTGTTTGGCATTATACCGAATTGGATAGATATTAAGATAAATTTTTCGTTGCAAATCGTCTGCAATATGTGGTATCATAAGCTAAATATAAAAGCATTAGAAATGAGCAATATTAAAGAAAATTTAGATTATCTTAAAAAAAAAGTTAAAGAGAATTGTTCGGCAAAAGAAATAACTATTGTTGCGGTGACTAAATTTATAGAAATAGACAAGATTGAAGAAATTGTTAAATTTGGAATAAAAGATATTGGGGAGAATAAGGTTCAGGAAGCAGAGAGAAAATTTCCTTTATTGCAAAAGTATAACATTAAATACCATATGATAGGTCATCTCCAAACCAACAAGGTAAAAAAGGCTGTAAAACTTTTTGACTTAATTCACTCTGTAGATAGTTATCGTTTAGCTTTGGAGATAGATAAAGAAGCAAAAAAACTTAACAAAATTCAGAATATTTTGCTACAAGTAAATACTTCAAGGGAAGAAAGTAATTATGGAATTCTTGCAGAACAAACTATACAGTTAGTAAAAGAATTAGCTTTGTTGTCCAATATTACCCTTAAGGGTTTAATGACTATTGCTCCTTTTGTTTGCGAAGAAATAGTATTAAGAGATTGTTTTAAAAATCTTAAGAATTTACAAGATGAGATTTCCAAGCAAGCAATCAAGGGGGTACAACTTAAATATCTTTCTATGGGAATGAGCAATGATTATGTAATAGCCTTGCAAGAAGGTGCTAATATGATTCGCATTGGAAGTGCTATATTTAGATAGCTTAAAAATAGATACAAAGAGTGTAAAAATATAATGCTTGATTTAAAAGTTACTTTTTTAGGCGCAGGAAATATGGCTGAAGCTATAATAAAGGGTATATTGAAAGATGAGTTCTTATGTCCTCATAAAATTTTTGTAAGCGATATAAGGAAAGAAAGGATAGACTACTTTTCCGATAGATATAAAGTAAATGTCTTTAGTGACAATGTAGGAGCTGTTAAAGGTGCTGATGTCGTTATACTTTCTATAAAACCTCAAGTAATAAATCAAGTTATTGATGGTATAAGAACAACATTAAATAGCAATCAAATAGTAATTTCAATAGCTGCTGGAATTAGTACTAAGTGCATTGAAGATAAAATAAAAAAGAAAATTAAAGTAATTCGAATAATGCCTAATATGCCTGCCTTAATAGGCCAAGGTATTTCAGCCATTTCTTTAGGCAAACATGTTCAAGAAAAAGAAGCAAAAATAGCTTATGAAATATTTAGTGCTATTGGTGAAGTCGTAAATATAGAAGAGAAGCTAATGGATGCTGTAACTGCTTTATCAGGAAGTGGGCCAGCTTATGTTTTTGCTTTTATTGAAGCTTTAGTTGATGCTGGAGTAGAATTAGGTATTTCTAGAGAAATATCTTTTAAGCTTGCCGTAGAAACTGTAAAAGGTGCAGTTTTGACAGTATTAGAGACTGGCAAGCATCCAGTGCTTCTTAAAGAAAAAGTAGCTTCTCCTGGAGGAACTACTATTTCTGCTTTACATATTTTAGAGGAATGGGGATTTCGGTCTTCTATAATTTCTGCAGTACGTACTGCTGCTAAAAGATCTTTAGAATTGTCTCAGTAAAAATAGTTATGTTTGTTTTTGCACATTTTTTTAGAAGTTTAGCTGCTATGCTAGACATGATTTTTAGTATATTGTATTTTTTATTGGTTCTTAGAATTATTATGTCTTGGATAAATCCAGATCCTTATAATCAAATTGTGCAAATTATTTATAAAGTTACAGATCCCATTTTAAACCCTATTAGAAAATGGATTCCATTGCATATTGGCATGATAGATTTTACACCTATTATTGCCTTTATTCTTCTGGCGTTTCTAAGAAGCTTTATAGTTGAAACACTAATTAGCATTAGTAATAGGATTTAAGTTGAGGATTCAGGTTAAGGTTAAAATACAGCCAAACGCTTCGAAAAACAAAATTTTAGATTATGTAGAAGAGTATTTAAAAATTAGACTTACTGCGAAATAACAGCAATAGATACAAAAAAGCTTATAGATGCCT
>JASEGW010000203.1 GCA_030017825.1 bacterium
AAACTTCGCACTAAGGAAATATGTTGTTACATTGAACATTGCTGAATAGTTACTTTTTTCTTTCTATTACATAATCAGCTATGGCTGATAAATAATTTTTTGCTTTAACATTCTCTATTACATTTAAATTTTCCTTAGCTTTCCCAATATACTTTTTGCCTACATCCAAAGCATATTCTATGCAACCATCTTCTTGTAATAATTTAATCAATTTTTTACGATCATATTTAAAAATATCATTTATTTTTCGATTTTTGTTTAATAGATAAATAACCGGCAAGGTCAGGCTTCCTTTGCTTAAATCATTTCCTACATCCTTTCCTAATTTCTCTTCACTGAACACTAAATCCAAACAATCATCTACTATTTGAAAAGCCATGCCAATATTTAATCCATAGTTCTCTAATGCCTTTATAATTATTTCATTATCGCTTCCCAAAGATATTCCTGACTTACAACAAGCTGAAATCAAAGAAGCTGTTTTTTTCTCAATAATCTCTAAATATTCTTCTTGGCTCATCTTATCATTAAACTGCTTTTGCTGCTGGATCATTTCCCCTTCACAAACTTTACTTATAGCTTGAGCCATTATCTTTAATACTCTCTTTTCCGCATTATCCGTTAAAAGCAAAATAGCTTTGCTAAATAAATAATCACCAGAAATTACAGATATACTATTTCCCAACTCATAGTTTAAGGTAGGTTTAAATCTACGCATATGAGCTCCATCTACAACATCATCATGAATAAGAGTAGCTGTATGAATAAGTTCTACTGCTGCTGCAAGACAGGTATCTCTTTCGCTATTTTCCTTTCCATTAATGGATGCTGAAATTAGAACTAATAGGGGACGTAATTTTTTACCAGAATGGTCTTTTAAATAATCAATAACATTATTTATATACTTATCCTCTGTTTTTAGGCAATTTTTTATAATTTCATCAACTACAAAAAGCTTTTTTTCAAATTCTTTATAAGTATCAAGAATAGTAATCTCAGAGCAAATGATAGTTTTCATTTATATTTTCACTCCATCTTCTATAATCACTTAACCTCCATCTTTTCTCTTCTTTAAAATTTCCTTTAGAAAGTTCTATAATTCCACATTTAATCTTTTTACAATTTAAACAATTTCCTAAACAATCTGTAGCTGGTTCAAATTTAGATCCCTTCTTTATATAAATAGGAATATTAATTCCTTCGCAATTCTCACTACTCATAAATTCTCTGTTTAGACCCACCACTTTCTCCTTATTTAATTCAAATTCCATACATAAGGCAAAACTTAAGTTATACTTATCGCAAGTTTCTCTTAAAAAACAAAAAAGTCTCTTTCGATAATTAATCTCCGCATTAAAATTATTTACTATTATCTCTGTATATAGTTTTTTATAATCATAATATATACTTAATCCAATATTTTTAACATAATTCATAATTTGGTTATAGGCTGCTTTTGGAATATCTAAACAGCTCGCCACAACATGACTAATTCCTTCATCTTTTGCTCTTTTTATTACTTCTTTTAGTTTTTCTTTTTGGTCGTTTATATAAGGTAGAATAGGATCAATTCGACATACAGCAAATATTTTATTTTTAGACATTCTCCTTAAATTGCCAAAAAGCTGTTCAGTAGTAGCTCCTTCTCCCATCAACTTTTTTCTTAAGCTTTCATCCAAGGTTAAAATAGATACTTGCCCAAATGAGTGTTTTTGGCTTTTTAAAAATTCTATCACCTCTTGGCTAACTATTTCCTTGGTAATAAATTCAATAGGAATATTTCTATCTACAAACTCTTTAATAATTTTT
Organism: bacterium; assembly: GCA_030017825.1. Classification (GTDB taxonomy): domain Bacteria; phylum UBA9089; class JAHJRX01; order JAHJRX01; family JAHJRX01; genus JASEGW01. Next base: position 1,810 of record JASEGW010000203.1, read on the forward strand.
TCTGATAAACGATATTTATTATTCAGTTTTGAAAATGGATCGCTAACTGGAGATAAATAACCACAACTAGCTATCTTTAATTTGTCTAACTGAGAAGCTACTTTATGATCAAAATCTTTAAAAACCGTAACTACTCTTTCCTTGGCAAATAATTTAAAATAGCCCCAATCATAACCCTTGGTATAACAAAAGAAGCAATCTGTACTACATCCATTATAAGGATTCAATAGAAATCTTTCGGCTGTGCATTCACGATGCTTATTCGGCCAACCGTGAAGCTCTTTGTTGGTATTAACTAAAATATGAGGAGTTGGTTCTTTTATAACCTCATATTCCTTGGTCGTCTTTCCTATATTTACAGCTACCCTTTTATTCATTTTTAATTCTTTTGTTTCTATAGTTTTTTAATATTAACTAATTAATGTTGTTTTGTAAACAAAAAAAAACTGTACAAGATGTATCTTGTACAGTTTTTATGTGAAATCATTATTTAAAATTAAAATAACTTGAGTTCGATTTAAATATAAGTTTATAGGTTATATTTACTATTTCAATTTTCCTTTTATACGGTTCATAGCTTCATAATATTCAGGTTTGGTGTAATCTAAATTATAAGCTACTTTATAGAATTCATAAGCTTCATTATATTTTTCCTGTTTTTCAAATAAATCCCCTACTTTGTAATAAGTTTTGGGATTTGTAGGATTAATAGTTAAAGCTTTTTTGTATTCTGTTTTTGCTTCTTCAAAAGAACCCTTTTCTTTATAAACATCTCCTAACAACACATAACCTTCATCGCTATAAGGATTAAGTTTAAGAGTTTTTCTACCTTCC
>JASEGW010000204.1 GCA_030017825.1 bacterium
TTACATCCCAGCTTATTCTCCCAACTTGAATCTTATTGAGCGTTTCTGAAAATTTGTCAAGAAAAAGTGCCTTTATTCAAAATATTATTCTGAGTTTGGAGAGTTCAAAAATGCTATTACTTGCTGTCTTAATCAAACTCATACCACTCATAAAGAAGAACTCGACTCCTTACTTACGTTACGGTTTCAGAGTTTTAAATAGCTCAGTTTATGGGGGTGCGTAGTATATTATGTGAGTAAAAAAGACATATCTCATCTGGGGCAAAAGCTTGATTTTTTGATCGAGGGAAAAAATAAATATGGCTTTGAAATCTTTATCTCTTACGTACTTTCAATGGAAAATGTGGATTATGTGGAAAAATTTCTAGAATTTATGAACGACAAAAAAGTTCCAGTGAATTTTATCATTAAATACCCTATACATGATGAACTTCTTACTGAAAGAGATATTAATAGATACACTAAGGCAATAGATACAATACTTTATAAAATGGAGGAAGGATATAATGTGATTTCTACTAAATATTACTTAAAATTTGCTAAGAGACATATCAGAGAAAAAAATCTATGGAAATGTTATGCTGGAAGTGCATTTTTTGTGGTTGATATAGATGGTAAAGTCGGTATTTGTGATAGACTCGAATTAGAAAGAATGAATTATTTGGATATTACTATTGATAAATTGAATGGTAAAAATTTTTATTTAGTTGCTCAAAAGGGAAGACAAATACAAGAATACCCAGATTGTAGTAAAAGATGTTTAATATCTTGTGCTTTCGAAACGAGTTACTTTGTAGAACATCCGTTGAGATTTGTACAGAAATTTATAATGGATATACTTAAGAATACCAAATTATTTCGACCTGTGCAATCAAGTATCTTATAAACCGCTAAAGCGGTTATTTTCTTCCATTATTTCTTGGTTCACCCCGATGAATCGGGGTGTTATTCTCACTCTTATTGAGTTTAACACCCTGATTTATCAGGGTGACACGAACATGTTAACACACAGGACTAACCGCTTTAGCGATTTCCAATAAAAAGATTGGTTGTACAGCTCGAATTATTTTCGTTATAAATTAAACAGATTATGATATATAAAAGGTGGTGAACCAATGAAAATAATATTGATTAATCCTAAGTTAAAAGATGAAAGTGGATTTTTTGCAAGTCAAGGTGTATTTAAAAAACTCATTGCTATTCCAGCTATTACTCTACCATACATCGCAGCCTCAACCCCATCTGAAGTAGAAGTAGTTATTTGGGATGAAACTACTTTAAGAGATAAGATTAATTTTAATGAAAAGCCCGATTTAGTTGGAATTACAGTGAGTACTTACGCAGCTTCAAGAGCATACGAAATAGCGGATGAATTTCGGGAAAGAGGTGTTAAAGTTGTATTGGGAGGATATCATCCTACGATAGCTCCTGAAGAAGCAAAATTGCATGCAGATTGTGTAGTTATAGGAGAGGGAGAAGATATATGGTTAGATATTCTTGATGATTTGAAAAGAGGAAAATTGAAAGAGTTTTACAAAAGGCAAAGCTTACCCGACCTTAAGAATTTACCCATTCCGAGTATGAAATTAATAAAAAGAATGTATACTTTTTTAGGAATCCATGTTGCTCACATAAGAGTATCCCGCGGTTGCCCTCATAATTGTAGCTTTTGTAATGTTCCATTTTTACATGGGAGAAAATTTAGATTTAGACCAGTGGAAGAAGTCATTAATGAGATAAAAGTCTCTGGTACTAAAATTGTAAATTTCATGGAAGATAATATCGTAGGCCACCCAGAATATGCGAAGGAGTTGTTTGAAAAATTGATACCTTTAAAAATAAGATGGATTAGCCCATCTTCTATAACGATTGCTAATGATCCAGAATTATTAAAATTAGCAGAAAAGTCGGGATGTAAAGGTGTTTCGATTGGATTTGAGTCAATCTCTAAAGATGGTTTGTTAGAACTAAATAAGTTTCAAAACTTAGAAAAAGATGTAAGTAACATAGTAAGGAAACTGCATGAGCATGGAATTTTAGTAATAGGTAGTTTTATAATTGGTTTAGACACAGACGATGTAAGTATTTTTGATAAGACAATAAATTTTATTCGCCAGACCAATTTAGATTTTGCTTTACCATTTATACTTATACCGATGCCCCAGACAGAAATATATAAAAAACTTTTATCGGAAGGGAGATTGATAAAAAAAGAATGGTGGTTAGGAAATTATTATCCTCAAGAACCATTTTATCAACCAAAACTTATGACAAAAGAAGAACTATTGAATGGTCTAATTTACATGATTGATAACATCTATAGTTTTCCTTCAATAATAAAACAAGTTTTTTTTAAAAATAACTCTGCAAATTCTAAAATTACACTCTTACAAAAATTTGTGGCATTACTTCTTAATGTTGGCTATCTACAATTATTTAGGGAACAAAAAAAATAATTCTATCTGAAATGAACCTCTCTGGAGATAATAATTTTTTTAAGAGAAGAAAATGAGAATATTACCATTAGGGTGTGGCTACTTTTGGACGACGGCCAAAATAGGCCTCCACCTCCCTTTTGGGTGTTGCCTTTCCTGATCCTTCTGGATATGGAAAGACCAGTAATCTTCAAA
>JASEGW010000205.1 GCA_030017825.1 bacterium
TATGGTAGTACATTTTATCAAAAACAAAATCGCAATTTATGGCGGTGTTAAGTATGCCCATAAAATAAAATGTCACAGAGTATTAGTATAAAAACTTACTTCTTCTATTATTCCTATCTTACCAGATAACACTATGGGTTTAAATAATTCTGATTGACTTATAATCCTTCCATATGGATCAATAATCATAGAAATGCCTGATTGAGCTGCACGAATTACAAACCGACGATTTTCAACCGCCCGAAACACCGCATTTGCGGCATGGCAATAGGTCATTTTTGTCTTTTTTAGCCCCACATCATTAGTCGAAATAATAAGCAAGTTAGCCCCTTTTTTAAATAATCTTGCACATTTACTTATATGTCCATTTACACTAAGGAGTAATTTTGAAAAGTAATACCTTCCAAACTTATTATAAAAATACTCGCATAATCTTTATATCCTTGGAAGAATTTGATAAATGTTGGAGAAATATCTATATAATCCTTTGGAATTAAACCCTTTTCTACCATCTGTTGAGTTGCTGGATCATCTGATGCTCGATAAAATGGGGAAAATGACCTTTCTATTCTGTAGATAGAAAGTGGCTCATCAGATTTAATATTAAATGTAAGCGTGGTTATAAGAATCTGTATCTCTCTTTTATCTGCTACTCCCTCCTCGTAGGGTATTATGTAAGGCTCTTCATCACAGGCTTCCCATCCTGATAAAAAAAGAATCATAATACATAGAATGGACAATTTTAAGAATCTCATTATCAACCCTTTTTTAGAAATTAACTGCTGTTGTTAGTTGCCACTGTTCATACTTTCTATTATCTATTTTATCTTTAGCCCATCTATTCCACTCTAATATAAAGTTAATCTTCCATAATTCTTTCTTCCCTCTGATGATAGATATATGCTCCTTTTCCCCAGTACTTTTCTTTTTTAGGTAAAAATGTTCACACACTATATCTATCCATTTAAACTTATTAGATAATTGAAACTCATAACCTTTTACATTATTCTTAAAATTTGTTTTTGCTCCCACTTAAGATTCATTGATATTAAGAGGTCCTATTGTCTCTGGAATCCCAGGGTTATACTTTGCTCCCCAGTATCCTGTTCTGCGTAATTTAACAAAGATTAACGAATTTGGACTAACTTTTCCAGTCAAACATAGACCAATCCGTTGCTCTATTCCAATTCTTGAAGGAGAAGGGATTCCCCCCATTTCTTCTTTTTCCCATGGGAGGTCTCCATCATAAACATCAAATGTAAATCTCAATTCTCCTCCGATTTCAATTTTACCTTTAGTCTCAATGATTTCATTCTCCAGATTTCGGACTTTTAGCAAAAGAATCTCATACTTAAACTCTTGTGTCAATTTATCTAATAATACTAAATCTTCCTCTTTGGCTGCCTTGTAGTCAAAAGTAGCCAGTAAGGCGTTTAACACATATGCCCATTCAATTGTTGAGAGTTCTCCTCTTGATTTAACTATCTCAATTAGATCTTTCTCTAATAGTCCTTTGTGACTAAACTTTTCTATGATAGAGTAAACCCATTCATACTTATCTGAATTATCTGAAGCGTTGATTTTTTTAGTCGGGAATGCAACAAATAAGAATATTAATATCAACAAGAAATATCGCATTATTTTTTAGCCTTTACTTTTAATCTGTTAATTTCTTCCTGATAAACCTCCTGATCAATCTTTCTTTTTGCATAATTAGCAATGTACTCTTCATATGCCTCGATTGCTTTATTATAATCTTTCAGGTTTTCTTTATAAACTTCAGATATATCCAATAAAGCTAATCCTGCTTCTTGAGTTTTTGGAAACTTGTTGAGAATCTTTTGGTAGGCATCAATTGCTTTTTCATAATCTTTTAGGGCCCCATAACTTATTCCTATAGATCTTTGAGCTATAATTGTCTCTTGCGTGGCAGGATAATCCTCTATTACTCTTTCATACTCTTTAATGGCTTGATGATAATCATCAAGCCATCTATAACAATCTCCTATTTTAAGTTGGGCATTTGAGCATAATTCACTATCAGGATATTTCTCTATTATCTTTTTATATTCTCTTATAGCTTGTTTATAATCATTATCCCAAACAGTTGTAGAATCAGCATAATATTCACCCAATTTATATTGAGCTTTATCTGCAAATTTGCTATTCGTGGAATCCCTGACTATTTTCTTGAAAATATGCCATGCCTTCTGTTTATATACTTCTATTCTTTGTATTTCTTTCTTTTCTTCAGCATAATGAAGCCTCTGGTCTGCCTCATAATTATATGCTACTCCAAGCCAAAATAATGTTTCAAGATTTTCGGGATTTAATTTATAAGCCTTTTCAAGTAGAACTTTTGCTTTATTTAAGTCTTCCCAGCTCTCTATAAGAGATATGCCTATTTTTGTGAAATAAGTATCTTCATCAAGCTCCCCATTTGCATTCTTTTTTTCAAGTTCACACAGATGATACTTCTCTATGAAATCAAGTCTGTCCTTAGCCTGTTGGCCATTATCTACATCATATTCTTTTATAATCTGTGAATAGATTTCATGCGCCTTTATCCATTTAAGGAGTCCTTCATAACATAAGCCGATATTTG
>JASEGW010000206.1 GCA_030017825.1 bacterium
GCACACAGCGTTCTGCGTCTTACTGTATTACGCTCCACGCACTACAGCATGTTTTATGGTACAACCATTTATTGGAATTTCAATTTATTTAGGTATAACATTATTAAGGAGAAATGAAATGTGGAAAGCAATAGCTTTAACTTTAGTATTGTTATTGGCCTGTACATTGGTTTACGCAACTCCATCACCAGCAACTTGGGTAAGAAAGATTTTTATTGGTTATGATGAAAATTTTTACTATTGTCTTTCAATAGAAAGAAATCAACCAGGATCTTATTTCAAATACAATGATCATGTATTTTTCTGCAAGTATAAAAATAATGGTACAATAACTAAGAAAATTCTATTACGCGAGACCCATCATCAAGATACAACACCACTTGGCATTGGCAGTTGGACACATAAAGAGAAAATAAAAAGTCCTTTTGAGCTTGAAACTTACCTTATTGAAAACCATATATTCTATGCATTTCCATCAGATAACCTACGCAGTTATAATATAGTCTTTGATGAGGATGGAATGACTCTTAAAAAAGAGAAAAATAAAATATTACTAATTGGTAGCAATGAGCTGAATAAATACATAAAAGGATATGTTAAAAATATGAAGGTAGTGGAGTATTACGAAAGCAAGAACTATTTCTATTTTGTAGTTAAATATGGATTAGGTTGTTATGACGCAGACTTTTGTCAAGCAATTGTTCCTATAAATTTATCTATCATAAGAGAAGCAGAAAAAGCATTCTGGAAGAATAAGTGAGGCAAAAAGCGACAAATGATGGTAAGGACGAGGATGGAAGAGAGACACGTCCCAGATTTGAGCATTTAGCAAAATGGACTCGACAAAAGAGAAGTGGTGTTTTTTACTATAATAGTAAAAAATAGGTTGAAGTAGAGGGTCTTGAATTATGAATTGGTATTCTGAAATGAAATAATTTAGCCAGCAAGAAGAAAAGAAAAAAGACGGTGAAGTGCAGCTTTTGTCTAACCCATTGCTACATCCGACTGCGAGGGGATTGAGGCGTGAGGGTGATAAAAAATGGATAAAAAAGAAATAACACATTTAATAAGAGAATATTATACTGTTTTAGCGAGTGAATATGGTGTTTCTAAAATCGGTATTTTTGGTTCGGTGGTAAAAGGTACTATGAAAGAAGATAGCGATTTAGATATATTTGTTGAATTCAATCGTCCAATAGGATTCAAATTTGTTAGGCTTGTGGAGTATCTTGAAAGTTTATTTGGAAGAAAAGTTGATGTCCTAACAAAAGATGGTATTGAAAATATACGAGTAAAAGATGTTTCTAAAAATATTAAGAGGACTTTAACTTATGTCTAAAAGAGAAGATATTGCTGTTATCCAAGATATAAAAGAAGTTATCAATAGAATTATATTTTATACATCACAAATGGAATACAAAGATTTTCTGCAAGACTATAAGACACAAGATGCAGTGATTAGAAACATTGAAATTTTAGGAGAAGCCTCCAAATTGCTATCAGATGAAACAAAAGAAAAATATCCAAATATTCCCTGGAAGGATATTGCAGGCACAAGAGACAAACTGATTCATGATTATTTTGGTGTAAATATTGACATTGTGTGGGATATTGTTAAAAATGAAATTCCGTCTCTGTTCACACAGTTAAATAGACCCTCTGCAAAATAAACATAATCCTCAAGAAATAGAATATTTTCCTAAAAGGAACTAAAAGAAACTCAAACATTCAAGATTCTCTGCCGATAAGCTAAATAAAAGCTTATTAAGGAGATATTCTTTTATGTTAAGATTCAATAAATTATCAAAACGTCTTAAAACATTTATAAGATTTACAGGATTAACAATTAAAGAATTCCATAATCTAAGAAATAAAGCTTATCCTATTTGGATAAAACTTGAAGAGCTAAGACTAAAGAGAAATAATAGAATAAGAAACATAGGTGGAGGTAGAAAAGGAAATCTACCTTCTTTTGAAGATAAACTATTACTTATCCTTATTCATTATCGCCTTTACTTAACAGTTGAAGTTCTTGGTTATCTAATGGGATTAGATAATTCTAATATCTGTCGTCATCTTAAAAGATTAGAGATTCTTTTTGCTAAAATTAGAGTTTCTTTTCTTGCTAAGCCAAAAGGAACTAAAAAGATAAATAGCCTTGAAGAACTATTTGAAAAATATCCTGATTTAAGAGAACTCACTATTGATGCTACAGAGCAATCTATTCAAAGGCCAAAGAAGAATAAAAAACAGAAGGAATATTATTCAGGTAAAAAGAAGAAGCATACTATCAAGACTCAAATAATTATTACTAAAGATAAAAAGATATTTGATATCTCTAACTCTTATTCAGGAAGTAACCATGATTATACTGTTTTTAAGAAAGAATTAACTCCTGATAAGATTCCAGAAAAAGTTAAATTAAATCTTGATAATGGTTATCAAGGAATTAAAAAAGATTATCCAGATATTAATGTTTGTTTACCAAATAAAGCTAATAACGCCAATATCAAAACTCAATTAACCAATAAAACTAACAATACCAACTAA
>JASEGW010000207.1 GCA_030017825.1 bacterium
GCATCTATAAGCTTTTTTGTATCTATTGCTGTTATTTCGCAGTAAGTCTATTAGGGTATATCGTTCAGGAGTATGGAAAGAGAAGTATCAATAAGTTGATTCAAGCAATAGGAAGAGGTTGTTCTATAGATATGGCTATGTATAGATCTACGGGAAAGAAGTTATCAGAAGTAATAAATGGGTGGAAATCTTTTATAGGAAAGAGATATAAATGGATATCTATCTTTCCCACTATATTTTCTTTATGGTTTGTTGTGTCTATCTTAGTAGTATTTCTATATATACACAAGCGGCGAAAAAATGCCCAAAAAATTCTAACATCATTAACAGATCTTTTTCCAAGATTCATTTCTTGAAGGACTTCAGACCTTTAATGCGAAATGTCCAAAAAAGTTTTACTACTTGTACCGGACAGCATAAAGGAGGTATAATAAAGAAAAATGGTTTATCCTGATGGGAAGAATAATAGAATTATTTTGTTTCTATTTTTTGTTCAATTCCTAGTTCTTTTCTAGCCTGATGTTTTTCTTTTGGCCCTACTAAACTTTTAGTTTCTTTATAATACATAAAGTTACTATAGAAGAAGAAAGCAAAAGCAGCAAAAATAAAGAGAAAAAATATAAACTTAATAAATTTCTCAAAGGTTATCCTTTTACCAAGAAAGCTTTTTTCTATAATTCTTTGTTTATATTCAGGAGGAAGTTCCATTTTTTACTCCTTTTAAAGATTTACTTGTTTTACATCTATGATTTCATTTAGTTTTAAGATTTCTTTAATTACATTCTTAGAAGCATTTATGTCTATATTCCAAACGGAAAGAGCAACCCCGCCGATAATATTACGTCCTAATTTTAAGTTTCCAATGTTAATATTATTTTTTCCTAAAATAGTGCCAACTTTACCAATTACTCCTGGTTTATCATGGTTGGTTATTACCAAAACATAACCCTTGGGCAGAGCATCTACTCGATAATTATCAATAAAGACAATCCAAGGTTCTTTTTTTTCAAATAAACTTCCGGAGATACTATGTTCTTCTTTGGATGTTCTGATAGATAAGGAGATTAAATTAGAAAATATTTTTTCTTTAGTGTTTTTAATCTCAGTTACTTTTATACCTCTCTCTTGGGCTATAATAGGAGCATTTACATAATTCACCATGGGGCCTGAAACAATTACTCCAAAGATACCTTTTAAAATAGCTGAGGTAAGAGGAGTTGTGTTATACAAAGCAACTCTTCCTTGATAGTCAATCTTGACTTCTTCCAGGCTTCCTTCACAAAGTTGAGCATGCATAGAGCCTAATTTTTCTACCAGAGGAAGATAGTCTTTAATGTATTGATAAGTAGTTGGATCAATTTGAGGAATATTTACGGCATTATTAAACTCATTGTTTAAAAGAGCGGCTACCATTTGGTGGGCTATGGCTATAGCTACTTTAGTTTGAGCTTCTTTAGTTGAAGCTCCTAAATGAGGAACAGCTACACAATTGTTTAGTTTTATTAAAGGGTTATCAAAGGGGGGTTCATTCTCAAATACATCTAAAGCACAACCGGCTACAACTTTATCATTTATAGCTTTTAGTAATGCTTGTTCATTGATTAATCCTCCGCGAGCACAATTTATAATACGCACACCTTTTTTCATTATCTTAAATTCTTTAGTTGAAATTATATGTTTAGTATCAGAGGTGAGAGGGAGGTGAAGGGAAATGTAGTCAGAAATTGAAAGTAGTTCTTTGAGATTTACTAATTTAACCATGTATCTCTGAGCATAATTTTTGGAAGCATAAGGATCGTAAGCAATTATTTTCATATTAAAAGCTAAAGCTTTTTTAGCCAATTCGCTTCCAATGCGACCCAGTCCAATAATACCTAATATTTTTTGATCTAATTCTACACCTTTAAAAGCTTTGCAATTCCATTGGTTATTTTGTAAGGAAATATTGGCAGGTACAATGTTTCGGGATAAAGATAAAATTAAGGCCATAGTGTGTTCAGCGGTAGAAATAGTATTGCCTAAAGGAGTATTCATGACTACAATACCCCGTTTAGTAGCCTCTTCAGTATCAATATTGTCAAGACTTACTCCTGCGCGGCCAATTACCTTTAGATTTATACCGGCGGTAATAACTTTTTTACTAACCTTGGTGCTACTTCTTACAATGAGAGCGTCGTAATTACCAATTATATTAAGCAGCTTGTCAGGAGTAAGATCTGTCTTTACATCTACTAGAATGTCTTTAGACTTTTTAAGTATTTTTATTCCTTCTTCTGCCAAAGGATCACTAATTAGTACTTTCAAATCTCCTCCGATTATCTTACTTCTTTTTATGATTGCTGATTCTAAATAGTTGAGCATTAATTTAAATTATACGTAACTATTCAGCAATGTTCAATGTAACAACATATTTCATTAGTGCGAAGTTTAAGAATTAGGTTTATGCTGAATAGTTACAATTATACTATATAATAAGCTATTAGACCCTCTGCAAAATAAACATAATTCTCAAGAAATAGAATATTTTCCTAAAAG
>JASEGW010000208.1 GCA_030017825.1 bacterium
CATCTATAAGCTTTTTTGTATCTATTGCTGTTATTTCGCAGTAAGTCTAATATAGCATAACCCCCAAACAAAATAGATTTGCCTGGGGGTTTTTACTTTTCAAACACAATCCTTTTTCTTTGTTAGAAAAGTCCGGTAACTTTCCCTGTGTTTGTATCTACATCTATTCTTTTTAAAGCTGGATCGGAACTTGTTCCAGGCATTAAACTAATAGTTCCTGCACAAGGACATAGGAATTTTGCTCCTGCAAATGTTAGTAAATCCCTTATAGGCAAAGTCCAGCCTTTTGGAGCTCCCTTTAACGTAGGATCATGAGTTAAACTCAGATGAGTCTTAACCATCATAGTGGCAAAGTCTCTCATAGTAGGATCATTTTCTGCAGCTTTAGCTTTAGCCTCTGCTTCAGGTGACCAATCAACTCCATCTGCACCGTATATTTCTCTAGCAATTAAATCAACTCTTTTTCTAAGTGGCATTTCCAATGGATAGAGGAATTTAAAATCAATTTTTTCTTTACAAGCATCAATAACTGCATCTGCCAACTCAAGAGCACCTTCTCCACCCTTTAGCCAATGTTCAGACATAGCGCAACGAGTTCTTGTTTCTTCAACCAATCGTCGAACTAATTTTATCTCCTCTTTGGTATCTGTATGAAAACTATTGATACAAGCTACTGGTATAGCTCCTGATTTTTTCACATTGTTAATATGATGCAATAAATTTACAATTCCTTTCTCCACTAATTCTAAATTTTCTTTAGTATATTCTTCTGGAAGAGGTCTGCCAGGAACTACCTTAGGTCCTCCACCATGCATCTTAAGCGCTCTTATGCTGGCTACAATTACAACAGCATTAGGAGTAAGGCCACTAAAGCGACATTTTACATTCCAAAATTTTTCAAAACCTATATCAGCACCAAATCCACTCTCTGTTACATGATAATCAAACATTTTGAGACCAATGCGATCACCAATAATAGATGATTGCCCTACGGCAATATTAGCAAATGGACCAGCATGCACCATACATGGTTGATATTCTGCCGTAGACATCAAGGTGGGATTAACAGCATTTCTTAACCAAGCACACATAGCTCCAGCAACTTCCAAATCACCAGTAGTTACTGGATTGCCATTTTTATCATAAGCTACTATTATTTTGGCCAAGCGCTCACGTAAATCTTTTAAATCTCGGACAACAGAAAGGATAGCCATTATTTCAGAGCTAACAGTAATACCAAATTTCGACTGCATCATAAACCCATCACTTTTACCACCTATACCAATAATGATATTACGTAAAGCCTGAGCACAGAAATCAATTACCCAACCAATCTCTACTTTTTTAGGATCAATATCTAACCGTTTCATACCGCTACGTTTTAAAAGTTCTTCGTCTGAATAATTTGCTTCATGCTGCATTCTAGCAGTTAAGGCCACCATGGCTAAGTTGTGAGCATTAGTGATGGCATCAATGTCACCAGTCAAACCTAAAGAAAATTCTGTCATGGGAATGAGTAGCGAATTGCCACCCCCTGCAGCAGTCCCTTTAATATTAAAAGTAGGGCCACCTGAAGGTTGTCGTATACATCCGCCTACATTCACGCCTCTTTTTCCCAAACCTTCTATCAAGCCCATGCTGGTTGTCGTTTTTCCTTCGCCGAGAGGTGTAGGTGTAATAGCTGTAATATCTATATATTTGCCATCAGGCTTATCTTTTAGTCTATTGATAATTTTTAAGAAATCAAGTTTTGCTATCCTTCCATAAGGAATAATCTCATCTTTTTTAAGACCTAATTTGTCTCTCCACTCTTCGGAAGTAGGCATATTTTTTTCTGCTTCTTCGGCAATTTGCCAATCTTGAAGTTTTGTTGCATCATAAGCCATATTTTTAGTCTCCTTTATTAATTAATATTTCATACCTTAAATTAACTCTCCTTAACTGAGAACCTTTGAGCAGCTTTAATAGCTTTTTCTTACAGCTATAAAGCTCTAAAATAATTTTTACTCATATTACATCTAAATTTAAGGGTATTTCCGTTCATAATAACATTTTGCAAGTATAATTGTCAAGCTAAAATTAGTCTGGGTAATGTCAAGAATTTTGTGTAAATTCTCTTAAGGGTCTATCCTCCCACTTTTCATTCATGAAATGGAAGAGGGCAAAGATGATTCTATCGCAACTCTCTTTGTTGTTGAATGTACTCATAGGTCTTGTTCGTTTCCTCACCTCTCTAAAGACTCTCTCTATTACATTGGTTGTTCTTATCTTGACTTGATGTTGCCTTGGAAACTTTAAGAAGGAGAGAAGTTCATCAAGATCCTTCTCTATGCACTTAACAGCGTTTGGATAGATCTCTCTCCATTGCTTTGCCCACCTCCAATAGTTTCTTATAGCTTCTTTTCGATTAGATGCCTGGTATATTTTTATAGCTCCCGCCTTTACTTTCTTTTGGTCTATCTTCTTTACCTTATTGACCACATTCCTCATCTTATGAGCCCAGCAACGTTGC
>JASEGW010000209.1 GCA_030017825.1 bacterium
AACTTCGCACTAAGGAAATATGTTGTTATATTGAACATTGCTGAATAGTTACCATCTACATAAAACTCTTATTTCGGATTACCTTTAATTTGGGTGGTGTAGTTTTTTTCTTTTTGTTTTACGCTTTTCGTTTTATAGATCCAAGCTTAAAGATTAATATTTTATATTTTTGTTTCATTAAAGCTGTAAAGTATTGATCTTTAACTTAGAATACAGTAATATTTTCCTTCATCTACATTAGTTTATATGATTCCATGTACCTTAAGTAATCTTTTACTATCTACAATATGCATATCTATCCATCTTAAAGCATTTCTACTTCCTAAAGAAATACCCATAAGTTCAGTGTAGTATAAAATAGGAAAGTCGGGTTCAAAATTAAATTGTTTGCCTGCTTCTTCCTGCCTTAGCTCTAAATTCGCTTGACATAAAGGACATGCTGTTACTAGACAGTCTGCCCCTGCTTCTTTAGCCATTTTTATAATTTTGCTAGTCAGTTTCAAAACAATTTCTAAATTTGGAAGAGATAAGTCAGCCCCACAGCATTCTGTTTTATAGGACCAATTTACGGTCTTAGCACCCAAGGAACCTAAGATATTTTCCATAAAGGTAGGATGCTCATGGTTATCAAATCCGCATATTTCTTTAGGACGTGTTAATAAACAACCATAATAACAAGCTATTTTCAGATTATTTAAAGAGACTCTTCTTTTTTCCCGAATCTTATCTACTCCTAATTCCTCGTTTAATACTTCTAAAATATTTTTTACTTTAACTTCAAATAAATAATCTATGCCCGCTATTTCTTTAAGCTTTTCCTTTAATTTTCTATCCTCTTCTAATGCTTTGGAAGCGCGTTTAAGCTTATTGTAACAAAGAGAACAGGAGGTTACCATGCAGTGGCCATTTTTAGAAGCCAGCATTAAATTACGAGCTGGAAGAGCAAGAGATAAATCATGATTTATATAATGAGCAGAAGCAGCTCCGCAACAACTCCAACCGGATAAATCTTTTAGCTTTATATCTAATGTCTCACAAACAAAACGAGTTGATAGGTCAAATTCTTTAGCTCCGCTATGCAGAGCACAACCAGGATAGTATGAATATTCCATTATACTTTTATTTTCTCAAATACTTTCTTGATTTCTTTTTTTCTCCAGACTATACTGGGAAATAAAGATAACTTTCCCTTAAAAAATAATTTTTGACCAATATTTAAATCTCTAAATGGTTGTTTGGCTAAAATTCCATATAATCCAAATAAACCAGATTCAAACATTCTGCCTGTATACTTTATGCTTTTTAAGAACATGTCGTGATATAGCTTTATTTTTGGTAGAGGAGATTCATATCCCTTGCTTATAGCCATTTCCCTTAAGGTAGCCATTACTCTAGTTAAATCAATCTCCATAGGACAGCGCGTAGCACAAGTTTCACAAGCTAAACAAAGCCAAATAGTCTTGCTTTTATATACCCTTTCTTCTTGGCCTAATTGCAACAAACGTATTATCTGGTTAGGATAGCTATCCATGGCAAAAGAAATGGGACAACCATTACTACACTTTTGACAATGCAAGCATTTTCCAATATTTTGACTACTTTCTTCTATTGTTCGATCAATAAAACTTTTCATTCTATTTCTTAGACAATTTCCTTTAAAGCTCCTTTATAGCTAAAAAATAACATCCTTTAACTATAAATCTATCTACAATTCAAACAAATTATTTCTCTTTCTCTGTTTTTTCTTTCTTTCCTTGCTTTAAACCATGAACATCATGACAATCATTACATTTAGGATCCTTATTTATTGTTCCTTTCTTTTTACCACTAGAGTGTTTCTCACCTGGGCCATGGCAAGTCTCACACTCAATCTTTTTCCCTTCCAATTTACCAGCTTTCTGAACATTGGCATGGGCAGATTTTTCCCAAACCTTAAATATTTTAACATGACACTTTTTGCATTTCTCTATGCCAACATATCCTTCATCTGTTGAAGATGCTAAACCTGGAATAAAAAATATAAAAGATAGACCACAAATAAAATAACTTAACCACCTATTCAACTTCATGACATCCTCCTTTTAAGAATTAAAGTACTAAGATAAAAAATTAACTAAGACCGAGTTTAATTTCTTCTCTTTAAAAATTAGATATTTCACATTTTGCATTTCAATTTAGCGAAGAAATATTAAAATAAAAGAACATATTCTTATATCAAACTCAGATTTATTATACACAATAAATTTGTTATTAGCAAGCTATTTTTATTCCTTTTTTTATCCTATTGCAAAGTCTTTTTTTCTATTTTTTCTCCATCATAAGATATATGGTGCTCTTTGCCTTCAACAAAAGTACTCAAAACTATGGAACGTTTCCAGAGGCTATAGACATAAGTTAAAGTCTTTTCTGCATATTTTATATTTAAATCTCGTCCATCATGATAATGCTTTAAAAACAGGATTTTATTTTATTGGATACCTTGGTAATTTTCCCATCCTTCATATAGTTT
>JASEGW010000020.1 GCA_030017825.1 bacterium
GTTTAAAGAAAATTATTTTTATTCTAATTTTTATATGCGAACTTTTGGTTAATAGGAAGTATACGTTCCTTTATTTTAAGTTTAAGAGTTAATATTTAAATCGAACTCAGGTTAAATACATAATCTTTAAATCTAAAAACTATATTGAATTCAGACTAAAGTTAGAATACAGTTATAGAATATAAAGTTTTGAATTTTACAATAAATTCTATAACTTTTACCTTGTATTTTAGTTTTAAAGGAGAAAAAATGACTCAAAGAATAAATAAGATAGTTTTAGCTTATAGTGGCGGTCTAGACACTTCTGTAATGATCAAATGGCTTAAAGAAAAATACCAAGCTGAAATTATTGCCGTAGCAGCAGATTTAGGGCAAGGAAAAGAATTAGTTAACCTTGAAGAAAAGGCTATAAATACTGGAGCTAGTAAAATATATATAGAGGATTTAAGAGAAGACTTTATTAATGAATATATTTTTCCAGCTTTAGCTGCTAATGCTATTTATGAAGGAAAATATTTATTAGCAACATCTCTTTCTCGTCCTTTAATTGCTGAAAGATTAGTAGAAATTGCTTTAATAGAAAAAGCTGATGCTTTAGCCCATGGTTGTACAGGCAAGGGAAACGATCAAGTTAGATTTGAAACTGCTTTCTATACTTTAGCTCCTTATTTAAAGATTATTGCTCCAGCTAGGACTTGGGAGTTTAAAAGCAGAGAAGAAGAAATAGTTTATGCTCAAAAACATCAAATTCCTATAAATGTTACCAAAAAAAGTCCATATAGTATAGATAGAAATCTATGGGGAGTAAGTATTGAATGTGGCTTATTAGAAGATCCTTGGGTAGAACCTCCGAAGAATGCTTACCAAATTACTATTTCCCCTCAAGAAGCTCCTGATAAACCAGAGTATTTAGAAGTATATTTCGAGGAAGGAAAACCTGTAGGAATAAATGAAAAAGAAAAGATGAAAGGAATAAAACTGATAGAATGTTTAAATACTATAGGAGGAAAGCACGGTATAGGAAGAGTAGATATGGTTGAAGATCGTTTAGTAGGTATAAAATCCCGAGAAATTTATGAAGCTCCAGCAGCTACCATTTTATATAAAGCTCATAAAGAATTAGAATCTTTAGTTCTGGATCGGGAAACCTTATATTTTAAAGAAATTATCAGTCAGAAATATTCTCATCTAATCTATCAGGGATTATGGTTTACTCCTTTAAAAGATAGTTTGGATGCCTTTATAAAGAAAACCCAAGAAAAGGTTTCTGGTAAAGTGCGGTTAAAATTATATAAAGGAGTTGCAGAGGTAGTGGGAAGGCATTCTGAGAATTCTTTGTATGATCAAAAATTAGCTACTTATGATGAAGGAGACTTATTTGACCATAAGGCTGCTGAAGGTTTTATTAAGCTTTGGTCGCTACCTTATCAAAAAACTGGGAAAAATATATAGCTATGAAACAATGGGGTGGAAGATTTAAAGAAAAATCAATAGAAGAAGTAGAGAAATTTACTTGTTCCCTTGAATTTGATCATCGCTTATATAAATATGATATCAAAGGAAGCATAGCCCATGCTGAAATGTTGGGAAGATGCGGCATTTTAAAGATAGAAGAAGCAGAAAAGATTATTGACTCTTTAAAAGAAATTCAAAGGGAAATTGAAGAAAAAGGTATTCGTATCCATCATAAATACGAAGATATTCATACTTATATTGAAAATAAACTTAGTAAAAAAATAGGAGAACTTAGCGGAAAACTGCACACTGCAAGGAGTAGAAATGACCAAGTTGCTTTAGATGTAAGGCTTTATTTAAAAGACGAAATAAAGGAAGTTGCCGAAAAGATAAAAGAAGTTCAAAAAAGTATAATTAAGATTGCTCAGGAAAATATAAATATAATTATGCCTGGATATACTCATATGCAGCAAGCAGAGCCTGTGCTTTTTTCTCATCATATTATGGCTTATTTCTGGATGTTGCAAAGAGATATTAAAAAATTATACTTTTGTTTAAAAAATATAGATGAGCTTCCTTTAGGAGCTGCAGCTTTAGCAGGTACTTCTTTTAATATTAACCAAGAAATTACTTCTAATCTTTTAGATTTTACTACTATTGTTCCTAATAGTATAGACGGAGTTAGCAACAGAGATTTTATCATAGACTGCTTATTTATTGCCGCTCTTGTTATGATGCACTTGTCCCGTTTTAATGAAGAACTAATCATCTGGTCAACCAATGAATTCAATTTTATTGAAATAGGTGATGCTTTTTGCACAGGAAGTAGCATTATGCCTCAAAAGAAAAATCCAGATGTTTGCGAACTTATTCGAGGCAAATGTGGACGAGTTTATGGGAATCTAATTTCTTTATTAACCACAATGAAAGCTCTTCCCCTATCATACAATCGAGATCTTCAAGAAGACAAAGAGGTTTTATTTAATAGCATTGATATTCTTAAAAATTGTTTATCTGTATTTTCAAAAATGCTTTTAAGTATAGAAATTAATAATATTTTTATAGAAAAGCATTTAAAGAATAAATATCTTTGCGCTACGGAAATTGCTAATTACTTAGTAAAAAAAGGTCTAACTTTCAGAGTTGCTCATGAAATTGTAGGAAAATTAATTTTAAAATCTTCCTCTAACAATAAAAGCTTGGATGAGATAACCTTAGACGAATTTAAAGAAGTCTGTCATTTATTTGAAAAAGATATCTATGATTTATTAGACTTAAAAAAGGTAATAGATATTAAAAAATCTCATGGGAGCACTTCAAGAGAACAAGTAGAAAGACAGATTAAAAAAGCAGAGAGTATTATTTCTAATTAGGTTTTTTTAGATGACAAGATTAACTAATTATAAAAACCAAGCATATATATTAAGTATTCTTTTACTGATTGTTTTATCCTTTGGTTGCGCCAAACAGTTTATACGTCCTTTTGATTACCAAGCTAATCAAGAGGCAGTTTTACAATATCAAAAAGCAATAAATTTAAAAGAGCAAAAGAAATACGAGTATGCCATAGTTGAGTTTAGACGGTATATTGATTTATATGGAGATATCTATTATGGAGATGAAGCTTTATATAATATTGCAGAATGTTTAAGGAGTATAAATCAATTTACTGAAGCATTGCAAGCCTATAAGCTAATTATTAAAAACTATAAAAATTCTAGATATGTTCCAGATTCTTGGTATGGAATTGGAGAGTGCTATAAAATAGACAACGAATGGATAAAGTCCATAAAAATATTTACCAAGGTAATGAAGAAATATACAAAAACTATCTGGTTTGAAAAATCATACAACCAAATTATAGAAATAACAAAGATGTTTCCAGAAAGTAAAAAGTTTATAAAAACCCAAAAGAAAGTAGAAAAATTATTTAAGAAATTGAAAAAGAAATAAAGGAGAAATTATGAGCATTGAATACAATAAGGGTAAACTTTTTTGTGGCAGATTAAATATAGAAACAATCACTAGAGATATAGGTACTCCTTTATATCTATATGATTATCAGCAGATAGTAGATAATCTTCAAAGCTATATAAATGCTTTTAAGGAAATAGACCCTCTTATTTGTTGTGCTTACAAAGCTAATTCTAATTTGTCTATCTGTAAACTTTTAACTCTATTGGGATGTGGAGCAGATGTGGTTTCAGGGGGAGAAATCTTCAGAGCTCTTAAAGTAGGAGTTCTTCCAGAACAGATTATATTTAATGGAAATGCTAAAACCAAAGAAGAATTAGAATATGCTATTAGTAATGATATTTTTATGATTAATGTAGACTGCAAAGATGAGCTGTATTTAATTAACCAGATAGCTCATAATTTTAACAAAAAAATTCGTATTTCTATAAGAGTAAACCCTCATATTAATCCTATTACTCATCCTTACATTGCTACAGGATTAGCTAAGAGTAAATTTGGCATGGATATTAATGCAGCTTTAGATATATATAAAGAAGCTTCTATGTTAGAAAATATAATAATTTTGGGAGTGCATGCTCATATTGGTTCTCAAATAACCAGTGTGGGACTATTAACTGAAAATTTAAAAAAACTTGTTAATCTGACTAATGACCTTGCAGAAAATGATATTAAAATTAAATATATAAACGTTGGCGGAGGATTGGGAATTAAGTACCATAAGGAAGAAATTCCTCAAGTTGAGGAAATTGCCAAGACGTTTATTCCTATTATTAAAAAGGCAGGAGTTAAATTAATTCTTGAACCTGGTCGTTCTATTATAGGAAATGCAGGTATTATTGTTACTAAAGTGTTGCATACTAAGGAAACTTCTAAGAAAAAATTTATAGTAGTAGACGCAGCTATGAATGACTTGGTAAGACCTGCTATTTATGGCAGTTATCATAGAGTTATACCTCTAAGTTATAAAGGAGAAGATATAGAAGAAGTAGATATAGTAGGAGGTATTTGTGAAAGTGGAGATTTTATTGCTAAAAAAAGAAATATGCCTCGGTTATTTAAAGGAGACTATTTAGCTGTGCTGGACACTGGAGCATATGGATTTTCTATGTCTTCAAATTATAATTCCCGCAGAAGATTGCCTGAAATATTAGTGAAAGATGAAGAGTATTACATTATTCGTCATCGGGAAAATTATGAAGATTTAATTGCTAAAGAAGAAATTCTAGATGATGAGGTGTTGCAAAGTTTATGAAAGAATTAAGTTTTCTAAAGATAGAAGGTAGTGGAAATGATTTTATTTTATTCGACAATAGAGAAGATATATTAAAGATAACTCCTGCCTGGATTCAGAAGATTTGCGCAAGAAGAACAGGAATAGGAGCTGACGGGATTATTGTCATTGAGAATTCTAAAAAAGCTGATTTTAAGATGCGTATTATTAATAGTGATGGAAGTGAGGCTGAAATGTGTGGCAATGGAGCTAGGTGTGCGGCTAAATTTGCTACACTATTATCCATCGCTAAACATAAAATGATTTTTGAGACCATAGCTGGTTTGATAAATGCAGAAGTTTTTAATCAAGAGGTTAAGGTTAACTTACCTGATCCTATAAATTTAGAATTATCCAAAACTATTGTTTTAGATAGAAAACCAAAGACAGTGCATCATATAAATACTGGGGTACCTCATACTGTATTGATTTGCGAGGATATAGTATCCATAGATGTAGAAACTTTAGGAAGAAAGATTAGATATCACCAAGATTTTGCTCCTCAGGGAACTAATGTTAACTTTGTTAAAATTACTGATAAAGAAAGTATTTCCATTAGAACTTATGAACGAGGAGTAGAAAGTGAAACTTTATCTTGTGGAACAGGGTCAGTAGCTTCTGCTTGCATATGTTATCTATTAAAAAAAGTCTATCCTCCAGTAAAAGTTAAAACTGCTGGAGGAGAATATTTGGTAGTTAATTTTGAAGAACAAAATTCACAAATTATTAATTTAAGTATGAAAGGTCCTGTTTCGGTAATATACGAAGGAAAGATAATAAATAATTTTATAGGAGGTAAAAATGTTTACAGGTTGTATGGTAGCCTTAGTGACTCCTTTTAAGAATGGAGAAGTAAATTTTGAAGAAATGGGTTCTTTAATTGATTGGCAGATAGATCAAGGAGCTGATGGTATAGTTCCTTGCGGTACAACAGGAGAATCGGCAACTTTATCTCTTGATGAACATAAAGAGATCATAAAATTTGTAGTAAAAAAAGTTGATCGTAGAGTGCCAGTTGTTGCTGGAGCTGGCTCTAATAATACCAAGGAATCTTTAGAGCTTTTAGAGTGTGCTAAAAGAGAAAGAGCCGATGGAGCGTTAATAATTTGTCCTTATTATAATAAACCTACTCAAGAAGGAATATATCAACATTACAAGTATTTAGCAGAATCTGTAGATATTCCTATTGTTCTTTATAATATTCCTTCTCGTACAGGAATAAACATAGACCCTCATACTATAAAAAGGCTTTCTCATATTAATAATATTGTAGGAATTAAAGAAGCTTCTGGAAATATAAACCAAGCTTCGGCTATAATTGATCACTGTAAAGATGATCTAACTTTAGTTTCTGGAGAAGATTCTTTAATTTTACCTCTTTTATCTATCGGAGGCAAAGGAGTTATTTCAGCTACAGCAAATATTGTAGCTAAAGATATGTCTTTACTTATTAGGAAATACTTTTCCGGAAACATTAATGTAGCTAAGGACCTTCATTTTAAATTATTACCCATTTGCCATAATATGTTTATAGAAACTAATCCTGCCCCTGTTAAAGAAGCTCTATATCAAATGGAAAAAATATCTTCACCTGAGGTAAGATTGCCTTTGGTGACCTTAAGAGAAGAAAACAAAGAGCAGATTAGTAAAGTCCTTTCTAGTTATGGGCTTATATAATATTTAAACTTAAAGGAGTGCGCTATGAAAGTAATTGTTACAGGGGCTGCCGGAAGAATGGGACGCAGTATTATTGCAGCTATTTACGAAGATCCAAATTTATTATTAACTGGAGTTGTAGAAAAAAGGGGCAATAAATATATTAAACAAGACGCTGGTATCTTAGCTGGAGTTGGAAGTACAGGATTAAAAATCATTGATAATATCGAAGAAGTAATCGAGGAAGGTGATGTTATAATTGAATTTACCGACCCTTCTGCAACTATGGAACATTTGAAATATGCTCATAACTTTAATAAAAAGATGGTTATTGGAACCACTGGATTTTCTGAAGAACAAATTATGCAGATCAAAAACTGTTCTCAAAAAATTCCTATTGTATTATCTCCTAATATGAGCATGGGTGTAAACTTGCTATTTAAAATCACAAATGAAGTAACTAAAGTATTAAGTAAAGATTTTGATATTGAAATCATAGAAGCTCATCATCACCATAAAAAAGATGCTCCTTCTGGAACAGCTAAAAAATTAGCAGAAATCGTAGCAAATACTATAAATAAAGATTTAAAAGAAATAGGTGTTTATGGAAGAGAAGGTCTTATAGGAGAAAGGAAAAAAGATGAAATTGGAGTATTGTCTATACGAGGAGGCGATATTGTAGGAGAACATACTGTTACTTTTATTGGAGAAGGTGAACGTATAGAATTAACTCATAAAGCTCACAGTAGAATGACATTTGCTAAGGGTGCTCTTAAAGCTGCAAAATGGCTTCAAGATAAAGACAGAGAATTATACAACATGAATGATGTATTAGAAATATAAATCCAATTTTTTGCTTTTTAGTAACTATTCAACAATGTTCAATGTAACAACATATTTCCTTGATGCGAAGTTTATGGTGAATAGTTACGCCTTTTAAATTCTTAATTTCAAAACCTTATTGTCTTTTTAGCTTAACTTTAGAACTTGAAATAAACAGGAGGTAAGTAATTGAATAACAGTATTACTATTGAAGAATCTAAAAGAATTAAGGAATTGCCACCTTATCTTTTTGTAAAAATAGATAATATGAAGAATGAAGCCTTGAAAAAAGGAATGGATTTAATTGATTTAGGTATTGGCGATCCTGATCAAGAAACACCAAGTTTTATCATTAAGGCATTTGAAGAAGCCATAAAGAACGGAAAACATCACCATTATCCTTCAAACTACGGATTGATAGATTTACGAATAGCTATTTCTCAGTGGTATAAAGAAAGATTTCAAGTCAACTTAAATCCAGAAAATGAAATTTTACCTTTAATAGGCTCAAAAGAAGGAATTGGTCACATTCCTTTAGCTTTTGTTAACCCTGGAGATATAGTTTTGGTGCCCAACCCAGCTTATCCTGTTTATCAAGCTGCTACCACTCTTGCTGGAGGACAATCGTATGATATTCCTTTGTTAGAAGAAAATGGATTCTTGCCAAATTTAGACAATATTGATCCTTTTATCTTAAAAAAGAGTAAGATGCTTTTCTTAAATTATCCAAATAATCCTACAGGAGCTGTGGCTAATAAAGAATATTTTGAGAAAGTTGTAAAATTTGCCAAAAGAAATAATATTATAGTCTGCCATGATGCTGCTTATACAGAAATATACTTTGACCAGCAAAAGCCTTTAAGTTTTTTAGAAATAGAAGAAGCCAAAGAAGTAGGCATTGAATTTCACTCTTTTTCTAAAACTTATTGCATGACAGGTTGGCGTATAGGATTTGCTGTAGGAAATTCAAAAATAATTAAAGGACTAGCAAAAGTTAAGAGTAACTTGGATTCAGGAGTATTTCAAGCAATTCAAATGTCAGCAATTGCTGCTTTAAAGAAAAGTCATGATTTTGTAAATAATCTATGTAAGATTTACCAAGAGCGAAGGGATATTATAGTTGATGGCTTAAATAAACTTAATTGGGAAACTAAAAAACCAAAAGCAACTTTTTATATCTGGATTAAAGTTCCTCCAGGTTACACATCTTCAGAACTCTGCAAAACTCTTATAGAGAAAATAGGTATTATAACTACTCCTGGAATAGGATTTGGAAGGCATGGAGAAGGATATATTAGAGCAGCACTCACAGTTGATAAAAATCGACTTCAGGAAGCAATAATAAGATTAGGTAATATGCAATGAATGATAAAATTATAATTTCAGGAATGACTTTTTTTGGAGCTCATGGAATATATGAAGAAGAGCGCAGATTAGGGCAAAAAATTGTAGTTGACTTAGAACTTTATTTAAACTTACAAAGAGCAGGAAGAAGTGATAATTTAGCCGATACAATTAATTATCAAGAAACTTATAGCTTGGTAAAAGCTATTTGCGAAGAAAAAAGTTTTTATTTAATTGAAGCCTTAGCAGAAGAAATTGCTAAAGAACTCTTACAAAATTTTAATATTTCTTCTCTTCAGGTAAGAGTTAAAAAATATCATGTTAATTTAGGTGGTTTAATAGACTTTGTGGGAGTTGAAATAACAAGAAACAGGCAATGACCAAAAGTCAAAGTTTAGATATTCCCATCCAGTATTTAAAGGGCATAGGACCTAAAAAAGCAAAAGTGTTTTCTAAGTTAGGTCTTAAAACTATAGAAGACCTCTTATATTATTTTCCTCGAACCTACCAAGACCGCACCCAAATAAAACCCATATTTAATATTAAAACAGGAGAAAAAGAAACTATTTGTGGTATAGTTTTACGGCATCTTAAAAGTGCTTTCCCTCGAAAAAGGATCAAGATAAATAAAGTTATAATAGGAGATGGCACAGGTGTGGTGAGTTTATTATTCTTTAATCAACCCTCTATTGAAGAATCCTTGCCTGTAGAACGTAAAATAATTGCTTATGGAATGATAAGAAAGTATCGACAAGAATATCAAATGTCTAATTTTGAATATGAGATATTTGACAAAGAAGAAGATTTTATTCATAATAAGAGAATTGTACCTATTTATCATCTTATGGCCAGACTACCTTCTAATTGGCAGAGAGTTATTCGTAAAACTATAAAGAGTGTTTGTGATTTATATCTTGATAGAATCAAAGAAACTCTTCCAAAGTATATCCTTAAAAAATATAGTTTACTTGACATAATAGAAACTTTACAAAATATACACTTCCCAAAAAACTGGACTATATACAAAGAAGCCAAGAAGAGATTGATTTTTGAAGAATTTTTCTATCTTCAATTAGCTTTAGGTTATATTCGTCATAGAATAAAAAAAGAAGAATTTGGAATTAAATACTCAATTAATGGTGATATGCTGACATCCCTTTATAAAATATTCCCTTTTCCTCTTACTAATGCTCAGATTAAATCTATAGAAGAAATTTCTCAGGATATGCAAAGTAGTTTTCCTATGTGTCGCTTAATACATGGTGACGTAGGTTCAGGCAAAACAGTAGTAGCTATTATAGCTTTCTTAATTGCTGCTTACAATAAATATCAAGTAGCTTTTATGGTTCCTACAGAAATTTTAGCGGAACAACATTATCTAAATATAAAAAAACTTTTAGCTGATAGAAATATTAGAATAGCTTTACTTACTAGTAGTAAGAAAGGTAAAATAAGGAAAGAAATTTTACAAAACTTAGCAATAGGGAAAATAGATATTATTATAGGAACTCATTCTCTAATTCAAAAAGATGTAGTTTATAATAAATTAGGCTTATGTATAATTGATGAACAACACCGTTTTGGGGTTATGCAACGGCTAACTCTTCAAAAAAAGAGCCAAAGTGAAAAAAAGCCTGATATTTTAGTAATGAGTGCTACTCCTATTCCTCGCACTTTAGCTTTAACCTTATATGGAGATTTAGATATCTCTACTATCTCAGAACTTCCTCCTAATCGTAAAGAAATAATGAATTTTTGTAGAAGCGAAAAGGATTTACCTAACATTTACGACTTTATAAAAAAAGAAATTCAAGAAGGAAGGCAAGCTTACATTGTTTATCCTCTTGTCGATGAATCTAAAGAAATAAATTTAAAGTCAGCTACTAAAATGGTAGAAAAACTCCAAAAAGAAGTATTTAAAAATTGTCATTTAGGCTTACTTCATGGTAAGATGAAAGTTTCAGAAAAAGATGAAATTATGACAAAATTTAAAAATAAAAAGATTGATATTTTAATTTCCACTACGGTGATTGAGGTAGGCATTGATGTTCCTAATGCTACCATAATGATTATAGAACATGCTGAAAGATTTGGCTTATCTCAGCTTCATCAACTTAGAGGACGTATTGGAAGAGGCGAGTATAAGTCATACTGTATCTTTATTGCTAACCCACAAATGGCCAAAGCTGTAAATTCCTCTTCTTTTATAAAGGAAGAATATGATGAAAACTTAATAGACACTATAAAAAGATTACGCACTATTGTTAGTACATGCGATGGTTTTAAAATTGCCGAAGCTGATTTTGAAATTAGAGGTCCAGGAGAATTTTTTGGAGAAAAACAACACGGTTTACCCAAACTAAAGCTATCTAACTTCATTAGAGATGTAGAATGGCTAAAAACTTCTAGAAAAGAAGTAGATGAAATATTTAAGGATGATCCGTTGTTAAAAAAAGATAAAAATCAAGAACTTTTTAATAATTTCAAAAATAATTATTTACCTTATTTAGAAAAAGATTTGTTATTAGAATAGAATAAAGGTTTAATAGTTTACGCTACTGCTTTTTGGAAATGCTTCTATTGTAAGGTTGCAATATTCTTTGTCCTTTAAATAACCTGAGTTCGACATAAGAATATGTTCCTTTAGTTTATAGTTTAAATCGAACTCAGGGTAATTGTTAGGTAAAACAATGAGTGTACGAGAATTATTTGAAAAAATAGAAAGAGAGGGTCTTTCCTCTTATGCAACATTTTCCTCTCAAAGTAAAGGAAGAGTAGTTCCAGAGGAAGAGTGTAAAGTGCGCACTTGTTTTCAAAGAGATCGAGATAGGATTATTCATTCTAAGGCTTTTAAGCAATTAAAATATAAAACTCAAGTATTCTTATTCCCTGAAGCTGAACAAATTCGTACTAGACTTATTCATACCATTGAAGTATCTCAAATAGCTCGTACTATTGCTAAAGCTTTGCACTTAAATGAAGATTTAACTGAAGCTATTGCCTTAGGACATGATTTAGGGCATCCTCCTTTTGGCCATGCAGGAGAATTATCTTTAAATAGCATAGTCCCAGGAGGATTTAGGCATAATGAACAAAGCTTACGAGTAATTGAAATATTAGAAAAAAATGGTTATGGTTTAAACTTAACTTATGAAGTAAGAGATGGTATTTTTAAACACACCCGAGGTGCAATAAGTTTATATATAGAACCCGAAAATTCAAGACCTATAACACTTGAGGGAACTATAGTAAGGCTTGCGGACAGTATTGCTTATATAAATCATGATATTGAAGATGCCTTGCAAGCTAAAATCATAAAAATATCTGATCTTCCTCATGATTGTTTAAAAGTTTTAGGAAGAAAGAATTCTCAAAGAATCAATACTATGGTTTGTGATGCAATTATGCATAGTAAAGATAAAGAATTTATTTCTATGAGTGATGAAGTATTAGAAGCTACTGATAAGTTAAGGAGTTACTTATATCAAGAAGTTTACACCAATCAAAAGATCAAAAATCAAGCTCATAAGGCAGAAAGGGTAGTTAAAGAATTATATCTTTATTTTGTAAATAACCCCAAATTAGTTTTAGAAGAGTTTAATTATATTATGAATCAATATGAAAAAGAGAGGCTGATTTGTGACTATATTTCTAGTTTAAGTGATAGAGAAGCTTTAGCACTATATAAAAAATTGTTTTTACCAGAATCCTGGAAATTAAAATAAACAGATTAATTTTATATTAAGATACATAAGATTACAAAAAAGAACTGTAACTATTCAGCAATGTTCAATGTAACAATATATTTCCTTAGTGCGAAGTTTATGCTGAATAGTTAAAAAGAACTTATAACTTCTTTAACCTTCATATGTTTGGTATTTTTGCGTAAAGAAAATTCTTATACTCTTAACATTAATTACACTTAAGGAAATAACAATGAAGATATTATTAGCTGCTTCAGAAGCAGTTCCATTTGCCAAAACTGGCGGTTTAGCTGATGTAGCTGGAACTCTACCTACGAATTTAAAGAAACAAGATAAGAATATAGATATTAGAGTCATTCTGCCTAAGTATAAAGGAATTTCTGATAGAGGTTTAAAATTAATAGGAAAATTTAAAGTAAAGATAGGTAATGAGATTAAAGAAGTGAGTATAAAATCTAAAATTTTAAGCAATGTTCCTTTCTATTTTGTGCAGAATGATTCCTTTTTTTATAGAGACAATCTTTATGGAACTTCTGAAGGCGATTATCCAGACAATGCAGCTCGTTTCAGTCTATTTTCTCAGGCTGTTTTAAAACTACCAAAGTTAATAAACTGGTTTCCTGATGTTATTCATTGCAACGATTGGCAAACTGGCTTAATACCTGTTTACTTAAAGAATACCTATGCTCAAGACCAAGAATACCAAAGAATAGGAACTTTATGCACTATTCATAACATAGCTTATCAAGGCTTATTTGAATCCCAAGAATTAACAACTACTAATTTGGGATGGGAATTTTTTACATTTGATAAATTAGAATTTTATGGAAAAATTAACTTCTTAAAAGCAGGGATTATATACTCAGACATGCTTAATACAGTAAGCAATGAATATGCTAAAGAGATTCAAACTACTGAATATGGATCTGGCTTAGAGACAACTTTATGTGCTCGCAATGACAATCTTCATGGAATTATAAATGGTATAGATTGCCAAGAATGGAATCCTACTCATGATAATTTTATCTATCAAAATTATGATATAAATAGCATAGAAAAGAAAAAAGAGAACAAAAAGAAACTTTTAGAAGAGCTAGATTTGCCATTTTCAGAAAATATTCCTTTAATAGGTTTAGTAGGAAGATTTTCTTACCAAAAAGGTTTCGATATTTTAGGTAATACTATAAATAAAATTATGAAACTAAACTTATATTTAGTTATACTTGGAAAAGGAGAAAAAACTTATCAAGATCTATTTACATGTTTAGCCACTAAGTATCCAAATAAACTCAGAGTAATTATTGATTTTAACAATCTTTTGGGGCATAAAATATATGCCGCAAGTGATATGTTTTTAATGCCTTCCCGTTATGAACCATGTGGCTTAGGACAATTGATAAGCTTTAAATATGGGACAGTTCCTATTGTTCACAAAATTGGAGGATTATCTGACACAGTAGTTGAATTTAATTCCAAAAGCGGCAAGGGATGTGGTTTTACTTTTAAAAACTATCTTCCTTTTTATCTTTTAAAATCAATAAAGAAAGCTTTGAAAACTTACCAAAATCAAAAACTTTGGAAAAAGCTAATAAAAAATGGCATGGCATTAGATTTTTCCTGGGATCGATCAGCCAAAGAATATCTCAAACTCTATGAAAAAATATATTCTCTTAAAAGAAATAATTAGTTATATAAATCCGTGGTTTTTAGCTATATTGTCTGGCTGTTTAGCTATTCTTTGTTTTCCTCCTTATTATTTCTCCTATCTTGCCTATTTGTTTCTAATCCCTCTACTATTTTCCTTTCAAGGAAAAAATTTATTTTACTTATTTTTTTTAGGAGCTTTACAAGGATTAGTTTTTTCCTTGGGCCTCTTATACTGGATTAAAATTTTTCACATTTTAGCCATTCCTTTCCTGTGTCTTTATTTTTCTTTGTTCATGGGCATATTTGGAGTTTTACATGGATTAACAAGAGATAAACTTCCTAAAATTAACTTCTTGCTAATTCCTATCTTGTGGATACTTATTGAGGATTTTAGGAGCAATGGAATTTTAGGCTTTCCTTGGGGAGTAATTGGATACTCCCAAAGTAGAAATACTACTTTAATTCAGTTGGCGGATATTACAGGGGTACTTGGTATATCTTTTATAGTAATTATTATTAATGTCTTAATATTTGAAGTATTTTCTAAAAAACCAAAAAAAATATATTTACTCTTAATTCCCTTAATTTTCTTCTTGTTAATAACTTATGGAAAAATAAGGCTAAAAAAAGATTTTATCGATAAAAGAGATTTAAAGATCTCCATAATCCAAGCCAATATTAATCCCGACTGGTATGATACTTGGCATAGTCATCGCAGTAAAGTTTTAAAAGATTTAGTTTTAAAAACTAAAGAGGCGGCTACAAAGCATCCTGATTTAATAATTTGGACAGAAACAGCTCTCCATGACTTTTGGGAAACAAATCAAGAAATAAGGCCCCAGGTATTAAAATTAGCTAAAGAATGCCAAGTTAATTTATTAATAGGAATTCCTCATATAGAGTTTGGGAATCAAGGGAATAATAAATATTTTAATAGTGCCTTTTTAATCAGCAAAGAAGGCAAGGTTATTGGAAGATATGATAAAGTTCATTTAGTTCCTTTTGGAGAAATGATTCCTTTTGAAGATTTTTTTGTTAAATTAAAAAACATCTTTCCTTTTATTCCCTCTGTTCGCAACCTTCTTCCAAAATCAGGAGATTTTAGTCGAGGAGAAGGATTTAACCCTTTAAGTCTTTGTATTAATAGTAATAAAAAGGTTAGATTTGGAGTTTTGGTATGCTTTGAAGGTATTTTTGGTGATATTGCTCGAAGCTTTATAAAAAATAAGGCAAATTTTATAATAAATATTACTAACGATGCTTGGTCAAAGAATATATCTTCTCATTTTCAACATTTTGAAATACTAATCTTTAGAGCTATTGAAAACCGTTGTTTTTTAGTAAGAGCTGGAAATTCAGGAATTTCAGCAATTATCAATCCTTATGGAAAAATAGAAAAAAGTTTAGGAGTGCATAAGAGAGGAATATTAACAGGCAAGATATCTACTAAAACTAACAAAACTTTTTATAATAGGTATAGATATTAAGTATAATACCTAAGCTCAATTTAAAAAAGAAAAATCAGAAATTGTTCAAGCAGAAAGCTCTTTTGCCCAAAAAATGCAAGATGAGCTTGTAAAGATAGCATCAAAACTTGATTGTTTGCTTAATTAATAGGGAGTATAAATCAATTTTAGTCATATTTTTGTAAATTATTTCTGTAATTTGTTTATTTCATTTTTTATTTCGTCGATTATCTCGGGATTATGGATTATCTTATTTTTACCCTCGGTTATTGAAATAATGTAAAACACTTTTCCGCCGTATTTTGCAGTAAATTTTTCGTGAGTCTTTTTCTGTTGTTCTCGCTCGTTAATTATTTGAGTGATATATTCATACCCAGCAGGCTTTATTTGAAGGCCGATATATTTATCGTTTACTTTAATAAAATAGTCAACATTATAACCTCTATCCCATTCATCGGGAGCAGGTTCTATTTTTACTCCAAGTGTTCTTTCAAGCTGTCCGTAAATTGTTTGAATTTCTGATTGATAGCCGTCATATGTCCTATTGATAACTAAGTTGTAAATAAAATTTATACAATCTTCTTCGGTAACATCTTCTATCTCGGCCTTACAAACATCTGTGACTTTTATAAATAAAGTCTTTCCGAGTTGTTCAAGATATTCTTTTGAATAAGCTTTTTCCAAATAAAACCTTTCCCATTCCCTCAAGGTTTTTGGGGCGCATTTTCTTATCAACTCCGCAACCGGGCCAACCTTACCTTTTTTGGTTAGTCCCCATCTCATATTCGCCTGGTTTAAAATCCATTCTTTTGCCATATTTTTATTGTGTTAAATTTAAAAATTTTAATTTGTACTTATAATCAAGTTTGTCATCAACATCTACAAGACCAGTTTTTATTAAATGGGCATTAATAAAAGTTTTATTCTGTAAATACAAATAACAAAGCAGATTATTTTCGTTATCGTATTTTGGGCTATCAAATTTAATAAAAACCCTTTGGTTTTTTAATTTTGTTTGTAAAAACTCCATTGCCTTATCAAACATCTCTTTTTTCGTTCTGACACCAATTAGTTTAATCATTAAATCATTGTTTAATAAAACCTTTTCCGGATTTATGATTTGTTTTACAGAATACAAATCCATTCTTCCGCTCTCTGTAGAATCAATTTTTGAACCAAATTTCAATTTTTTTGGATCAATTTTTCTGCTAAATTTTATTGAATCTTTGAAAATATAGGGCAATTTAGAAATTTCATTTTTAAAATCTACTGCTTTATTTTTTTGCTCTATAACCTCAAATGCCGCATCTTTAAATAAATCGTCTTTATTGGCTCCGATTTTTTCTTTTATTATTGGCAGGAATTTTTTATTTACTTCGTAGCCGACAGAATTACGGTCTAAATTTTTTGCCGCAAGAGTAGTTGTTCCACTACCCAAAAATGGATCTAAAATCGTGTCGCCAATAAAACTAAACATTTTTATAAGCCGCTTTGGTAATTCTTCCGGAAACATTGCTAAATGTTTATCTTGTTTTGCACCATTAAAATTCCAATGTCCTGTAAAATACTGATTCCATTCCTCCTTGGACATTTTAGATTTTTCTTTTATCTCTCTTGAAATAAATGGCACTTCGCCAGATTTCTTAAAAATCAAAATAAATTCATAATCCAATTTAATTATTCCATTTCTCGGATAAGGAAAACTGCCCATTATAGTTGCTCCGCCGGTAGTATTCATTGTCGTAGCTTTTTGCCAAATAATCGCACCCATATAATCAAATCCTTGGGTTTCGCAAAATTTTATTATTTCCGTTCTAATAGGAATAACTTTGTAACGTCCATAATAAACAGAGCGAGCAAATTGGTCGCCGATATTTATACAAAGACGGCAACCGTCATTTAAAACTCTAAAACATTCTTTCCAAGCTAAATCAAGATTGTTGATGTAATCTTCATAACTATCGTTAAAACCAATTTGATCCGAAGTGCCGTAATCTTTTAATTGCCAATAAGGCGGCGAAGTAATAATGAGATGAACAGACTTATCTTGTAGCTCTGCCATATTTCGGGAATCACCAATTATAATTTTATGATTGGTTTTCATGCTACCTATTTTATTAAATTCTCAATAGCAACGCCGAGCGTTTTTGCCAACTTTGCCATAATAAACACTGAAGGCTTTTTTATTACTCCTGTTTCGATTTTGGTCAGCGTCGTATAGGGAACATCTGCCTTTCTTGCAAACTTATCTTGTGAAAGCTCTAGTTTTGTCCGCAAGGATTTAATTTTTTTGCCTAACTTAGTTTCTTGACTATTTTCCATAATTTGACAACATTATATTGTTGAGATATAATTCTATCATCATTAGACTTACTGCGAAATAACAGCAATAGATACAAAAAAGCTTATAGATGCCTG
>JASEGW010000210.1 GCA_030017825.1 bacterium
AGTGGCGGGGCACCCACAAAGTGGCGGGGCACCCACAAAGTGGGTCGTTGTTTCGGATCTCGAATTTTGCCTTCAATATCCAAATCCTTAAGTGTGCTACAATACCTAATTATTTTTGCATGGGTACTTATGTATTTAATGCTTTCTTTGATGCCATAAGAAAAACTAATTTCAAGATGCAAATAACTTGCAATAACAAAGCTTTAGCTCTGTTATGATTAATAAACCTAAGGATTTGTTTTTGCTTGACAACTTATATTTATAGGAGAAAACCAGACTTTTATCTTCTGATTAGGAGTTATTCTTTCACCACGTTTTGGTATGGATTCTATGGCAATTCCACTACCATAAAAATTTATTTTTGCTTGATAAGGTAATAACATTTTCCATACCATCCTCATACTATTTCCATAAAGATCAGGCATAATGTGTTCTTCAGAGATAGTATGAAGTGTTGGAGAATTGTCTTCTTTCTTTGGTTTAGATAGGTTGCAATTAGTAATATCTACATATTCAATTCTTTGACTTTCGGGAATAAAGTAAGGTTTTTTATAAGCTAATATTTTTCCTACTATTTCCGTAAAGGTAGGAGCAGCTACTTCGCCACCATAATGTGCTTCTTTAGGTTCATTGATAAAGACAGAGATTACCAACTTTGAATTATTGGCTGGAGTATATCCAATAAAGGAAGAAAAGAATTTACCTTTAGCGTAACCGCCCTTAACTGTATCTGCTTTTTGAGCAGTTCCTGTTTTTCCTGCTACAGTATATTCACTCACAAACGCTTTCTTTCCCGTTCCTTCAGAAACTACTTTTTGTAAAATGTAAGTGATATATTTAGCAACATTAGGGTGAAGGACTCTTTTAATGCAGGTAGGTTGATATTCTTTTATAACCTCATTTTTGGAATTAGTAATTTTTTTTATAATTAATGGTTTCAACAAAAACCCACCATTGGCGATACTACAAACAGCAGTAGTTAATTGTAGAGCAGTGGTAGAAATTCCTTGGCCTATAGCAAAATTAGGTAAAGTAAGCTTACTCCAGTAACGAGTTGAAAGTAGAGTTCCGCTTCTTTCTCCAGGTAAATTAATGCCAGTAAGGCTACCAAACCCAAATCTTTCTAAGCACTCATAAAAGTCGTTTTGGTTAAGTTTCATAGCTGCTTTTATAGTGCCTACATTGCATGATTTAGCAATTACTTCTTCAAAGGATAATTTCCCATGATGAGAACAACAACGCATTTTGCGTCCGGCAATTTCAATACCTCCCTCACATACAAAACGATCATTATTAGT
The DNA here is from genome assembly GCA_030017825.1 of bacterium. Taxonomy (GTDB): domain Bacteria; phylum UBA9089; class JAHJRX01; order JAHJRX01; family JAHJRX01; genus JASEGW01. The sequence continues at coordinate 1,299 of JASEGW010000210.1, forward strand.
GATTACTCTATTTATTAAAATAGCAGCAGTTGTAAATATTTTAAAAGTTGAACCTGGTTCAAAGAGATCTGTAATAGCTCGGTTTCTTAGCATGTAAGAAGGGTAGCTAGAAATACGATTTAGATTAAATGTAGGAAAATTTGCCAAGCTCAATATTTCTCCGTTTATTGGATCCATAATGATAATAGTTCCACCAATAGCATGATATTTTTCACATACTTTTTGCAATTCTTCTTCACAAATTTGTTGCATAACCTCATCGATAGTTAAAACAATATTAAATCCATCAAATGATTTGGTAGGATTTCCTGTTTTTGAGAAAATAGTTCTTCCAATAGCATCTATAGTAACTTCAATTTCTTCTTGCGGTCCTCTTAATTGTTGATTAAAATAAAGTTCAGCACCCTCTAATCCTTGGTTGTCTAAACCTACAAAACCAATTACATGGCTAGCTAATTCTTTTTTAGGATAAATTCTTTTGTATTCTTTAATAAATCCCAAGCCATTTATATTTAATTGTTTTAATTTTTCAGTAGTGGATTTATTTAATTTTCTTTTTAACCATATAAAAGAACTATCTTTGCATAGGTTTTTAAATATTTCTTCTTCTGGTATTTTTAAAAATGGAGAAAGAAGTTTTGCTGTTTGTTCTTTATAGAAGATTTTTCTAGGATGAGTATATAAAGAATAAGATTCAATGCTTGCAGCTAATTCTTTCATATTACGGTCATAAATAATACCTCTTTCCGTGGAGATTGCTCTTTTTTTGAGATAATTAGATATAGATAGCTTGGTCATCTTTTTATTTTGGAAAAGTTGAAGATAGCATAATCTAGCAATTAAACCACAAAAAGAAAAAGCAATAATAAAGAAAAATATAAGAATGCGAATTTTTTTATTTTCCATTTTGTTTTAAATAAACTCAAAATCCGTTAAACTACACAACTATTAGCTCTTCAACTCTAAGCTCATTAACTCCACAACTCTTAAAATATATATGTTTTATGGTTTTTTCTGTATAAAAACTTGTTCTTTATTGTAAACAAATTCATATACCTGTTTTTGTTAATAGGTACTGGTAATTGTTCTATATCAAGTTTAGATTAATTAACCTGAGTTCGACATAAGAATGTATTCCTTTATTTTAAGTTTAACTAATCTTTAACACTTGCGAGGGGTTAAATCCCGAAGACCCCTATAAACACTAC
>JASEGW010000211.1 GCA_030017825.1 bacterium
TATCCAAATCCTTAAGTGTGCTACAATACCTAATTATTTTTGCATGGGTACTTATCTACTATCTCCGTTAATCTTCTATTGCCATTATATCATTTTTTAGTAGAGAAATTAATTTGGCTTCAGAGCTTTGAGGATTAATTCTCATAAGAGCTCTAAATTCTATGCGAGATTTATCAAATAAATCTTTGATAAAATAAATAACTCCTAAGTAAAAATGAGAAAGCCAATCTTCTTCGTTTCTCTTTAAAGCTCCTTCATAATTATACATAGCTTTTTCTATTTCTCTTCCTTTCTTTCTTATTTCAGCATTTTGATCGCTCTTATTATTCATAATATAATCTTCACTTTTAACATAATTATATATACTTTTTGCTATAGCATTAATGCTTCTACTCATTTTTTTATTAATAACTGTTTTTAATTTTCTAATTGCTTCTTCTTTATTTATACATAATGCATACAAAATACCCAGCCAAACATAAGCATTAACATTTTCTTTATTAAACTTAATAGACATTTCATAGTATCTAATCGCTTTACTAATATCTCCTTTAACACGATAAATCTTTGCTATTTTATTATAAGCTAAAGAGTATTTATTATCAATCTTTATTATTTGAGTATATATATCAATAGCTGAATCAAATAGCTTTCTCTCTTCTTTTTCTTCAGCCATATGCTTTAAGTCACCAACAAAGCCAATATTTTTAGACATCTCCATCATACTTTTGGCTCGCTCAAAATCAGGCTTCTTTAATTTTAAGTATAATCTACTTAGACTTTCTGTGGCAATAATATTATATGGATCCTTAGCCAACATTCTTTCATAGATGGCAACAGCTTTTTCGTAAACCTCTTCTTCTTCATACACTCTCACTAAAAAATGGTTAATTAGATTTTCATCAGCTCCTAGTTTAATAGATTTTTCATATAATTCAATAGCTTTTTTAAACATACCTTTTTCTTCATACAAATTACCTAAATCAATTAACAATAACTTGTCCTTAGAGTCTATTTGTAAAGCTTTTTCGTATATAGATATTAATCTATCACTTAATCCATTTTGACTCTCTCTAGTTTCCTGATTATTCTTTTCTATCATTTATAACTTTTCCATTTTTTTTTGGTGAATAATAACTGTTAATGCTATTTAATCATTTATTGCTTTCTAACCATCAGCAATTATATAAAAAAGAGGAATTCAGTAAACACCAAGCAAATTTTGCTTCCTTAGAAGATGGATTAATATCAATCACTTTTTCAAACTTCTGCTTCATCTCTTCAAACATTTCCTGTACAAAATAGATCATACCTAATTTCCAATATACCTTATGGTCCGAAGGGTTTTCGTAGATTTCTTTTTCAAATAAACCTATAACCTCATCTAATTCACGCTTAAATGCTAATTTAAAAGTATCATCTTTCCTTCTCTTGGCACTATCATCTTCCAAATAATACATTATATAAGCAGCCATCTGGGCATCATTGCTTTTAGAATCAGTAGCTATCACTTCATTTAGCAAAACCTGAGCCTCTTTTCTTCTTCCTCCTCTCATTCCTAAAATTATTCCTAACCATAATTTAGAATAAACATCTTGAAAATCCATCTTAATTGCTCTTTTGTAATTACTAATTGCTAATTTTATTTTCCCATTTCTTCTATATAAGTTGGCTAATCTTTTATATGCCTGACTATATTGGGAATCAAAACTAATAACTTCTTTATACTTCCTAATAGCTTTATTAATTTCTTTCGCCTTCTCCTCTTCACTGGCAGAAAACATCATACTATTAATTCTTTTAATCTTCTTAGCTTGATAAGAATAGTAATATGCTTTTTCTATATCTTGCTTCTCTTCTCTTTGATAAAAGTAAGCTAACTTTTCATTTACCGCTAAATCATAAGGGTCGGTTGTCAAAATATCATTGCCCATATTTATAAGATTATCATACTTTTTTTCTTTTTCATACAACTCAAATAAAAAATAATAAACTACTTGCTTTTTGACCCCGTGTTTTATGGCTTTTTCGTAATACTCAATTGCTTTTTCATTCATTTTATTTGCTTCGCAATAATAACCCATATCTATATATTGCAAAGGATCATCAACAACAATATCATTTCTAGAGTTTAAAAGAATATCATCTGCAATAATAATTTTGCCATTTTTCTTTCCCTTATTCTCATTAGATTTACTGGCAAAACGAATGTAAAAATGATCTATTAAAAATAAACTTAATATTATAATAAAAATGTAAAATATCATTTTAATCAACTTATTTTATTTTACTTCTAATCTTCTTATCGATTATTTTACAATTTAACTTTAATTTTAGAACTTTCCAGAACGTAGAATAAAAACTACTATAGACTAAAAACAGAAACTTCTACTGTTATACTAATCTTTAACACTTGCGAGGGGTTAAATTCCGAAGACCCCTATAAACACTACATCATTCTTTGAAAATCTCCAAAAGGTAGTGC
>JASEGW010000212.1 GCA_030017825.1 bacterium
GAATTATAGCATTTTTGTAAAATAACTGATTTATTTCGCAGTAAGTCTAATATCCCATAGCTTTATGGTATTATCCTTACTTCCTGAAGCAAGAATTTTTCCATCAGGACTGAAAGAGACGCTTTCTATGGAATCTTTGTGATTACTTAAAGTAACTATTTCTTTTTTTGTTTCAATCTCCCATATTTTTATATTATTATCTCTCCCCCCACTTGCTAAAATATTTCCATCTGGAGAAAATTTTATACTACAAACATAATCTGTATGACCTGTTTGAAGTACTATTTTAAGTTTGTTAGATTTTATATTTGGCATTGATGTTCTATATAAGTCAATATTTTTCATCTGGTCCTTAGATATTTTAGATTTAAAAAGGCGAGCATATTTAAAATGAGTTTTATGAAATATTGAATTTTTGAAATCAGCTCTTTGGAAAAAAATTGAAGTACCTTTAGCTTCTGTAAAATTACATGAAATTAATTTCCCTTCGGAAAAACCAGCTCCATGAAGAGAGGCACCTTTTAAGTTAGCTTTTATTAAATTAATCCTTCTTCCTTTAACTTTATTCAAATTTGCTCCTATTAATTCCCCAGATAAAGTAGCCCCAGATAAGTTTGCTTCTCTTAAATCTGCTCCTTTTAAGTTTGCAGATAAAAGTTTTATATTAGATAAATCAATCCCTGATAGATTTGCTCCCTCTAAATAATAATTGTTAATAACAGGAGATGTATGCGGCCAAAACTTATTCCAAACAATCTTAATTAATAAGGCATTCTCGCTCATTAAAGGAACATAACTATATTCAAGTATTCTTTTTATAGTCTCTTGGCTTGAAACTATACTTGAGAATAATCTATTAATAAGATTAACTACAAATTCTATTATTTCAGGGCTTAGTCTGGGTAAAGCTAAAATAGCTAAATTTTGTTTAGATATTCCATAAGCAATATTTCGAGCTAAAAAAAATTCTAAAAATGAACGATGAGCAAAACAATAATTGCCGTCAGAATCACGAACAAGAAAGGTAGCTGTGCGAAGGTCAGCGTCAATTCTCCATAAATCTTCTAATCTATAAAGAGGAAATCTTCCTTTAATTTGATTAAAAAGCCAATCTCTTAGATGGCTAAAATGTAACTTTTGTTTTGACTTTTGCCACAATTGATAAGCCAGTTCTTCCATAAACCTTACTTTTAAATCCGGAAAAAGCAAATGTTTTTCTTCGTCCCTAGCAATCCATTCTTTAACTGCTGATTCATACACATCTACTATTCCAATTTTATCTTCTTTTTTACTTAATAGTTCAAGTTGACTTAAATGAGTGGTTATAAGAGAAAGGAGATAAGGCCTTTTAGCTAAATCTGTTAAATCATGTACGCTTTTAAGAAAGCTAAATGCTTCATCACTTCTTTTAGGCAAAAACTTTTCTAAAAAAAGACGAATTCTTTTCTCGTCAAATGGCTGTAAATACAGAATAAGAAAATCAGTATGACTATAACCATCACGAGTTTGCAGTGTTATTCCTCCTACGACTTTTTCCTTTTCATCTAATTGATTAACAAAATAGTGAGTTCGGCAAGCAAGAAGAATTTTACTTTTACTTTTAGGTGGATAAGCAGATCGAATATTTCTAAGTAATTCAATAGATTGGGCATTAGTAAGATGAACAGCCTTTTCATCAAACCCATCAAAAACAAGAACAACATGTCCTCTGTGCACTGCAGCTACAATACCTTTTACTGAAATATCAGAAAAACCAGCTTTTTTAGTAATTACTTTTAGCATTTCTTCTAAGCTTGGAATGTACCCTTCTTGCCAAGTTGGTAATACTCGCATATCTAAATATAAAGGAACTGGAAGATCTGGATCTTCTTTTTTTCTTTCTAAAAGAGCTCTAACAAACATTCTACATAGAAAAGTTTTCCCCATTCCATAATCACCCAAAAGAGCACAAAAAGATACATTGCTATTCATAACCCACTGGATAAGAAGATCTATTCCTTCCTGGGAAAAATTATCATTAACATAAGAAATCTTAAAATCTTTAGAACATTCTAATTTTTGAGAAATGTGTTTTTCTTCTAAGTAGTCTTCTCTTCGTTCATCTTCAATTGCTTTAGTACCTAAGAAATGCATACTTTTCCACGCAGATAAATATGCTGGCAGTTGCTCTATGGTAATTTGCTCAAAATTTATCTTACTATCATTTGCAATAATTTTATATATAGGTTTTTTCACAATAAGATAGTCAATTTCCTCAAATTCATTAATTTGAATACCATTTTCTATCTTCCGATCATTTAATACTCCCAAAGTAAGATAACTTTTTCGACTTATGCTTTTTCCTGGCAATTTAAATATGAACAAATCTTTTTTATTCTCACAATAAAGATTCAATCTTTCCTCAGAACTCAAGAACTGAGATATAATAGACTTACTGCGAAATAACAGCAATAGATACAAAAAAGCTTATAGATG
>JASEGW010000213.1 GCA_030017825.1 bacterium
TGATTGAAGTCAGGGAAGGTTACGTTTGAGGAATTTTTTTGTTGCGGAATCGCTGAAATGGAATATTAAGAAATAATTATATTCTTTCGATAAATAACCTTTCATATATTTTCTTCTTTATTTTCTCAAGACCTTCTCCTGTTAAAGCACTAACAACTAACCCCTGATATTGTCTTATAAATTTATTTCTTTCATTTTGATTGATTTTATCAAGCTTATTTATGACTAAAAGCTGAGAAATATGGGCAAAGTTTAGATTACTCAGGATTTCCTCCACAGCTTTAATATGTTCAGCATATCTTTGAGATGAACCATCAATTACATGAAGAAATAAACTAGCATCTTCAAGTTCCTCTAATGTTGCTTTAAAAGCAGATATAAGACCTTTGGGAAGTCTATGAATAAAACCTACTGTATCGATCAGTATTACTTTTTTAAGATCCCATTTTTCGACCCCATACTTCTCTTTTGAAGAATACTTTTTATTAAAATAAGGATTGTAACAAAAAAGACGAGCATGAGGATCTAATGTAGCAAATAGTCTATTATCCGTATACTCGCTGCTCGAGGTTAGGCTGTTTAAAAGAGTGGATTTTCCAGCGTTGGTATATCCTATAATAGCTACTACTGGAATTTTTTGACGCTTTCTTTGCATTCTTCTTCCTCTACGACTTTTAGCAATATTTTTAAGTTTTAACTCTAAATATCTAAGGCGATCTCTAACTCGTCTTCTATCTATTTCTAATTTAGTTTCACCTGGACCTCGGGCACCAATACCTCCAGTAAGTCGGCTTAGACCATCATCCTGACGAGTTAGTCTAGGAAGTAAATATTTAAGCTGAGCAAGTTCTACTTGTAATTTTCCATCACTGCTTTGAGCTCTTTTGGCAAAAATATCTAAAATAATCTGAGTTCGATCTAATACTTTTAAATCAGTCATTTCTCCAATCATTCTGGCTTGAGTTGAGGTTAAATCTTGATCAAATATTATCATTTGAGCATTAAATTGCAAGCTTTTCATAACCACTTCTTCCAGCTTACCCTTGCCTAAGAAATATTTTGGATCAAACTTCTTTCTGAATTGAATAATTACATCTACCACCTCTACTCCTGCAGTATTAGATAGCTCTTTTAATTCATTTAATGATTCTTCAGCGTCAATTTTATTATAATTATTGCTAACATGCACTAAAACAGCTCTACCTTCAGAAAATTCTATTTTACTTGGAGTTGTGTATCTGGCAAATTCCTTCTCTAATTCATCTATAAATTCGCTAAAATTCAGATCAAATTTGTATATACTTTGAGGTTCGATTATATTCCAAAGGCTATTTTGAATATTTTGAGGTAATAGATGGGCTATAGATATTCTCGCTTCCTTGTAAAAACTATCGTAATATATAGAAGCAATAATGTCTAAACGAAGAATAGCTAAATCAATCAAATCGTCACGATTAATAGGATCCTCCTTTAAATGGGTATGAACAAACCTGAGTCCTCGGAACCTTCCCTCTCCTGCTCTAAGACGTCCAAAATCAGGTAAAAGTATTTTTTGTGAATCTCCAATTGCCACATAATCTATATGACCGTTACGATCTATTAAAACTCCTATCTGTCGTCCAATTTCTTTTGACATTTCTAATAAATATGAGGCAAGTTCTGATGTAGTAACTAGAGACGGACTTATTTTTCTTCTGTATATTTTTTCAAGGCGAGATATTTGATTTGACTTAAGGCCAGTAGTGTTTCCAAAAAGTTCCTTCACTCTATATAACCTTCTTTTTGTTTAGAAAATTCATTAATAAACTCAAATCCTGCGATTAAATCATAAATTTTTAAGCCCCAAACTCATAAACTCTACAACTTTTAGACCTGATGCTTTTGTTTTTCAAATACATTTTTTGGAATAAGAATAGCTGCACTTTATTATTCTTCCTTAAAAACCTCATCTTGATGAAAAAGTGGAGAAGAAATAAGATAATCAGCAGTAGCTCTATTACAAGCTATGGGAACATTATAAAGCACAGCTATCCTTAAAAGTGCTTTTATATCTACATCATGAGGTTGAGGCGATAAAGGATCCCAGAAAAAAATCAGCATATTTACACTATTTTCTACAAGCATAGTACCAATTTGAGAATCACCTCCCAGAGGACCACTTTTTAGCAGATTTATCTCTAAACCTATATTTTTTATTATAAGCTCACCAGTGGTTTTTGTAGCATATAATGCAAAGTTCTCTAAAGTTCCCTTATTAAACTTTATCCATTCTACAAGATCATTCTTCTTGGCATCGTGAGCTACTAAAATAACAATTCCTCTTTTTTGCATTAAAAGTACTCCTTATTTTACGAAACTTATATTAAAGTTTACCATAATCAATATGTTATTTCAAGAAATAATCATCTTTTTGATGTTACTATTTCAAAATGTTATAGTTTATTACTAAATGAAAATGTTATAT
>JASEGW010000214.1 GCA_030017825.1 bacterium
CTCCAATGGTAGATAATAGTTAGTCTTGTTTATTTATTGCGGAAGCTCTATTAGAGAAAAAGACTTATAACATAATAGGTTTCTGGGATGCTGATCTGGCAATTCCTCTCTCAGAAATCTGGGATTTTATGGATATTTTTCAAACAAATTCTGATGTGCAAACGGTTATTGGTAGCAGGGTTCATTTGGCTGGAAGGAAAATTGAGCGTATAAATTTTCGTCACTACATGGGACGATTATTTACTATAGTGATGGATTTAACTTTTGGACTTAATATTTACGACACACAATGTGGTGCAAAATTTTTTAAGAGTGAAATACTTATCCCTGTGGTTCAAAAACCCTTTTCTTCAAAGTGGATATTTGATGTGGAGATTATTATTCGTCTATTGCATCTCCCTTTTTTGCAAGATACGAGTAATTGGTTGTTTGAGATTCCAGTGAAAGAGTGGAGAAATATTTTCGGGACAAAACGTTCTATATCAGCTTATATTAATTCTTTTTTTGATTATCTTATCTTGGTGAGAAAATACGGGATGGTTCACTTTAGTGTGAAAGCTTGCGGTTAAAAAATGGAAATTAGAAATTGGAAATTGGGGGGGAGAGATTGGGGCAAGTCTACGAATTAAGTGAAGACCTAATTTCCAATTTCTAATTTCCAAAAGAAATCACAGGGAAAACGATAAAATGAACCGTTCCAGAACTCTTAAAAATAAGCTTTTGAATTTTAGATATGTAGAATTGGGATATTGGGTATTTTCGTTATTTTTACCGGTAGCTATGCAGAGAATATTAAAACGGAATGGTTCTAATTCTAAAGTCCATTTTATGAAATTACCTGAATTTATCTAAAAAGAATTTCCTTGACAAAGTGAGTACATACTAATATATACTATAATTTTGTAAGAAAGAATAGTTATAAATATAACAGAAGTCCGTTAGAGATATTAATAGAAAGTGGTGAAGATATTAAACCTGGGGTTTTGGCTTTGCCAGCATTAGACCTTGATAAATTATTTGAAATAAAATTTAATCATTCACCTCTTGTAGGGGGTCACGATGTGCTTGGGTTGTCCTTGGGGTGTCCTCGATAGGGTAAAATTTTAGTTGACCTGAGACGAAGTTTTTTGTAAAATATCTCCAGAATGAGCAAAAAAGGAAGGTACTATCCAAAATGTTCAAAAAGCAAATTCCTGTCAGTAGAAAAATAGTCAAAGATTTGTTTAGTCTATACTCTCATCTGAATTTCAAAGTACGTCTGTATCTTAGAATTAGATGGCTACTTACTCCTTTTGAAACAGTAGAGAAGTATGTTCCAAAACAAGGATTAATTCTTGATCTTGGATCGGGTTATGGGATATTCTCTAATCTACTGAATATTCTCTCAGATAACCGAAGTGTAATCGGTATAGATCTATCAGAACAAAGGACAAAAATCGCTCAACTCACCGTAGGAGATCGATATAATATAAGATTCCTAAAGGGTGATTTAAAGACTGTAGAGCTGTCCCCATGTGATGTAATTACTCTTTATGCTGTTTTGCACCATATGAACTATAAGGCTCAAGAGGATCTATTAAACCAGTGCGCTGAGAAACTGAAACAAAAAGGTATATTAATAATAAAAGATAATGATACCAGACCATACTGGAAGTATCTATTAAATTATGTGCATGAATTAGCGGTGATGTATCTATTAGGAGTGAAGGGAGACAGGCTAAGTTTCAGAACTCCAGAGGATTTTAAGTCTCTTCTGATAAAGATTGGGTTCAGTATTGATACTATTAGGTTAAAGACTTATTTGCCTTATCCTTTCATCCTTTATATCTGTAAGAAAAGATAAAAATGCCAAATTCATTATTTCTATCGGTCGTTATTCCTGTTTATAATGAGAGTAGTAGAATTGCTGGAGCCTTAGATAAGGTGCATGTTATAATGCAGTAGTTTAATTAAAGAGAAATTCAAGGAAATATTTTGAAATTATAAATTTTATATTACGAAGGTGGTGATTATGAAAAATTTAAGGGTGGAGATATTAAATTCAATCTTTTCCTCATCTGAAAGAAACTTTATTATATTCATTCTATTGACAACTTTTACAATAAAAATAATATTTGCTTACATCTTTATTATGTATCCGGATATTCCACATGACTTTTATGCCTATATTGGGGGAGGAAACATCTTATTGGAAGGTAAACCGCTTTATCAAACTCCTATAATAGGTAATGAAAAAATATTTTTATATGGACCTCTTTTAGCTACATTGTTTGCAGGATGGATGAAAATATTTGGAACAAACTACTTTTTACTTAAGTTCCCAAGTATTATTTTCAGTAGTTTAACAATAATAGTATTTTTCTATTTGAGCTTCCGCAATAAATAAACAAGACTAACTATTATCTACCATTGGAGTTGCTC
>JASEGW010000215.1 GCA_030017825.1 bacterium
CATTGCAGGCATCTATAAGCTTTTTTGTATCTATTGCTGTTATTTCGCAGTAAGTTTATTATTAAAATGTTTAGATCAAGTAACACGATAGTTAACTTATAAAGTAACTATATAATTTAGAAATAACAATTTGGTGTAGAATGACAGAAGATTTAAAAGGAAATTATAATATTTCAGTTATTATTCCTGTTTATAACGAGGGAAATAACCTTTTGCAATTAAATAAAGAAATTATAGAAATTTTAAATAAAATTAACAAGACTTGGGAAGTTATTTATGTAAATGATTGTAGTAGTGATGATAGCGAAAATGTACTGGAGAGTATTGCTATGGAAGATGTTCGAATAAAAGTAATTAACTTTAGAAAAAATTTTGGACAAACAGCAGCTATATCTGCAGGTATTAATTTTTCAAGAGGAGAAATAATTATACCTATGGATGCTGATTTACAAAATGATCCGATAGACATACCAAGACTTTTAAAAGAGATGGAGGAGGGGTATGATGTGGTTAGTGGTTGGAGGAAAGAAAGAAAAGATAAGGCAATAACAAGGAGACTTCCTTCGTGGATAGCAAATAAAATAATATCTTTTATTACTAAAGTGAAATTACATGATTATGGTTGTACCTTAAAGGCTTATAAAAGAGAGGTTATTAAAGATGTAAAGCTTTATGGAGAAATGCATCGATTTATTCCTGTATATACTTCTTGGATGGGAGGTAAGATTACGGAAATTATAGTAAATCATCGGCCTAGAGTTTATGGCAAATCAAAATATAACTCTAAAAGAATACCTAAGGTACTTTTAGACCTCATTACATTGGAATTTTTAGCATCATATACATCGAAACCTATATACCTTTTTGGAAGTTGTGGTCTATTATGTATGTTTAGTGGTTTCTTATTTGTGTTTATTTTAATTGTGGATAAATTTATTTATAATGCTTCTATGATTCATAGTCCTTTATTGCTTCTTTCTTCTATGCTTATTGTTCTAAGCTTTCAATTTTTCTTAATAGGTCTTTTAGCTGAAATTATGGTTAGGATTTATCATGAATTACAGAATAAAACTACATATACTATAAAAAATACCATAAATATTAATAAAGATTTGTAGTTGGTAATGTCAAAAGTTTCATGAAAGAACCAAAAAATTCATGAAAAAGTCTCTATAAAAAAAGAAATAATTAATTAACAAATATTAAGATAAAAATTAAGCCTAAGAATATAACAAGAAGGTATTCAAATAGATACTTCATTAAGAGTATCGATAAGAATAAACAACAGAAAACATAATAAGCCCTTTAAAAAAAGGATTAAGTAATGTTATTTAAAAACTAAATATTATTTAAGCAGCAAGAGAAAGAATCTTACACCATTTACCTTGAATAGTAGAAACATTATCTAATTCAGGTAAATGGATAGGAGTCTTATACTTAAGAGATATATGAGGTCTAAGAAAGTTATAGTGAGTAACAAACAAAGTAGTAATAGCTACAGCACCGTTAAAACAATTAAATCCATGAGAAGGCCTTACATGATGCTTATAAGTTCTATTAAAACGTTCTATTAATTGCTTAAAAGGCCTAAACTCTTCTGATTCTTTATCTAAGTTTTGTAGTCCTATAACTTTACCATGTTTAATATTATTTATAATATTATTTAACTTAGATTTAGAATTAATAAAGTGGATTCCTGCTGGATAAGAAGGATTGCCATCTGTTATGAGAGTTATTTCTTGATCTTCTTTAGCAGTGCGAATAGCTTCAAGCATTGATATAGTGGCAGGAAGTGTTCCTCTATTATCAGCAACATGATAAGTAATAACCTTAAGTCTTTTAGATGATATAAAGAAGAATACATAATTATGTTTCCCTTTAATTTTAATATAAGCTTCATCTCCAGCACTTATATCATCAATAAGACCTTTATTTCTTAAATTAAAACTATGGCAATAGTAAGAAGAAGTTTCTGCATAATTTAAGACGGTTTGATAAGAGATATTAATATTAAACACAGATTGAAGTACAAGGGCAGTTTTTCTAGCACTTACAGCAAAAGAGATATAAAAACTTATCAAACATATTTGGTGTAGTTATGATGAAGGAGCCGATGTCTTATATTTGAACTTTAAAAAGCCTGCCCACGCAGATGATAGTGAGATTACTGATGATGATATCATTATAAGATATGAAAAAGATGAAGTAATAGGGATTACAGTTCTTCATGCTAGTAAAAGGACATCTGTCAGTGAAAAGAGGAATTAAAAAATACTACGACTGGGGGTAAAAGCGGAGATTATCCTAAAGTTCCCTGAAGGCTTTGCCCATGTCTTTCAGACATTAGAAGACGATATAGTAGTCTTTTATCAAATGTCCGAGTTTTATCATCCAGAATGTGCAAGAGGGATAAGGTGGG
>JASEGW010000216.1 GCA_030017825.1 bacterium
AATAGGACATTTTTATTTTGCTTAAATAGGACATTATCATTTTGCTGTTACAGCTGAATCATGATTACTGCAACGAGCTCATTTTTTCTTATGCAAGAAAGATAATAGCATTTTGTTTTACCCATTAACTTTTTCTTTTCTACAATAAAAGAAAAGAAAAAATCTAATAAATATTTACATTGTTCTACATTATCTATAATTTGTGTCTTTTGAAGACCATTTATTAAATCTTCAGACATTTTTAGGGTATATTTAGAGTATTCTTTTATGAATAGACCATACTTTTCTTCTCTATCGTAAATACTCTTAAGAGTTAGTGTTTTTAAATTTGAGTTATAAGAAGCTAAGAATACTCGTTTAGCGTTACATATTTTCTGTAAATTGCGGCAAAAAATAGGAAATATGTTCTCATCCTCTGTTTCTTCAATTTCAATAACAGTATTATATAATATACGAAAAGCTTTATTGCGTCTTTCGAAAACTTCTAAAAAATGTTCTTTTGGTATTTCATTTTCCATTTATGTCTTCATTTACTTTTACAGCGCTGTGTGGCTAAAAACCAAATAATAGCTCCTATAGCTAACACCAAAGTAACATTTGCTGCAGGAACCCCCAATAAATTTGGTAAAAGAATATTGTGTATATCATAATTTTTTTCAAGCAGGGGATTTAAAACATGAATCACTAAAGCCATGCCTGGTATAAAAGAGAGAAGTACCACCAAGAAATGCATATTTCCCCCACCTATTCGCCACAATGTTCCTATAATACATCCTCCATTTATCAGAATCCCTGCTCCAAAAAACATGCCAGATAGGAGATTATAGAATCCATAACCTCGAAGTTGTCCGATAGTCTTAAGGCCCAAAGAAGGAGAAACATATTTAGAAAGCAAAAAACCAACACTCGTAATAGCAAAAATAATGGTAAGGATGCGAATGATACGCTTTGACTTTCCCATACAAATCTCACCTAAACCATGAGCAAGACATAAACCCATTTGCTGAGAAAAATATCCAAAGCCGATGCCAAAGAGAAGAAAGATTAGAGCAGTTGTTTGAAAAGACATAATTATCGCCTCCCTATTATTCTAAAAACTATAAAAGCACCAATAAAGATGCCTGCTGCAGAAATAAAGGAAGATACAGAAAGCATAGGCATACCTGTTACAAAAGCAGTGGTGCAAGTTCCTGGAGCTAAAGTTACTCCTATTCCCATCAAAGCTCCCCCAAGAATAGCTTTGGGTATTTCGTTTGCCTTAGGTAGGTGAAAATGGAACTCTCCATCTTTAATAGCACCTATAGCTCCCCCTATAATTAATCCTAAGTTTACAATAAAAGCTAAAAGAAACTCTTCTTTATGTCCATTTTTAGGTCCAAATACTCCAATCATAGTTAAGAAACTACTTCCTCCAAACCAAAACTTATGCATAACAAGGTACATAACAACATTTAGCAAAGCAAAACAAGTAGCCATAGATAAATTCTTCTTAGAAATTTTATTCACTTTTTCCCTCCTTTGCTTTATTAAAATAACATTTCTTTTATCCCCTGGCTATATTAATTTCCCATTGGTGGAATAGTTTTACTATAGAAATGGAGACATCATCGTAGTCTTCTAACTCTTCAAGAACTGATTTAGTGGCAAGAGGATCGTCAACCAAGCACTTTACATTCTCCCCGCTTCTCATCATATCTACTTCGCGAATAATATACATTACAGGATAGGGACAAACTTTTCCAAGTAAGTTAATTTCTTTACTATTCATCCTTTACTTCCTTGCTTTTATTTTGCACTTCTATAATCTTTTTTTATTCAAAGCATGATAATCATCTCCTTTTTTAAAATTAAAATAACATATTCAAACTTCTTTTTCAAGGAGATTCTTCCTTAACTTTGAATATAATTTGCTATCTCTATCTCCATGTTTCTAAAGTAACTATTGTTTTATGCCGATAATATAAATAGAAGAAATAATAAAAAGAGAGGTAGCTATTATGGATAGTAGAAATAATATTTTATGGGCTTATATTTTCGAACTCTATAACGTTAATTCCTATGAAGAGCTAAAAAAAGAGCTTAAAGATAGATATGCTATAGTTTTGTAATTCCATTTTACTCATTATACTATATATTCTCATATCACGGAGTGCCATCTTCCCTTCCCTGGAGAGGTGCTCCCTTTTTTTTACTTAATTACCGCAACTTTTCCTATTTTAGTTTTTCCATTTTTAAAATCAATTACATAAATATATATTCCACTAGCCACTAAATATCCATGTTCATTCTTTCCATCCCAAACAGCTCTAGTAGAAAATACTTCATTTGGCTCATCTAATATTCTAACTATTTCGCCATTTATATTAGACTTACTGCGAAATAACAGCAATAGATACAAAAAAGCTTATAGATG
>JASEGW010000217.1 GCA_030017825.1 bacterium
GATATTCTTAATTTTTAGTTTTCATATTCGCGTTATTACTCAGGAAATTCTTTGTGACCCCTGTGGTTAATTTTTATTTAGCAAAAGAATGGTTTTTTTCTTGCCAATTGTAGCGGATTGTGGTATAGTTTATAAACTTATAATTTATAGGTTATATAAGATTTTTTTATCAGAAGGGAAGGTTTATTTCATGGCTATGGCTACAGTTAAAAATTTATTAGAAGCAGGAATTCATTTTGGACATCAGACTCAAAGATGGAATCCTAAAATGGCTCCTTATATTTTTACCCAGAGGAATGGTATTCACATCATTGATCTTCAAAAATCAATGAAAGGTTTAAAAAATGCTTATAATGTAGTGAAAGAAAGGGTGTCTCAAGGTAGCAGGGTACTCTTTGTGGGAACTAAAAAGCAAGCTCAAGAAGTTATTGTTAGCGAAGCTACTCGTTGTGGAATGTATTATGTGAATCAAAGATGGCTTGGAGGTATGCTTACAAATTTTGATACTATTAGGAAAAGAGTAACTCGTTTAGTAGAGTTAGAAGAAATGGAAGAAAATGGAAAAATGAGATTTTTACCCAAAAAGGAAGTGCTAAAATTAAGAGAAGAAAGAACAAAACTAAATAAAGTTCTTAGTGGCATAAAAGATATGGATGAGCTTCCTGACTTAATATATATGGTAGATACTCGCAAAGAAAGAATAGGAGTGTTGGAAGCAAAAAAATTAAATATTCCTATTGTGGCTATTGTGGATAGTAATTGCGATCCTGATGAGATAGATTATTGTATTCCAGGAAATGACGATGCTATAAGGGCAGTAAAATTAATAACTGGGGTTATTGCTGATGCTGTATTAGAGGGAAAAAGGCTTTATGGTGAAGCTAAACTAAAAGAAGATGAAGAGATGTTGATGGAAATGAAGAAGAAAGAAACAGAAGAGGTTAAGGAAGAAGAAATAGAAGAAGAGGAAGAGGTGTAAAATGATTATTTCTGCTTCATTAGTAAAAGAGCTCAGAAGTATTACTAATGCAGGTATGATGGAGTGTAAAAAGTCATTAGTAGAATGTGATGGAGATATTAATAAAGCTGTTAAGCATTTACGAGAAAAAGGTTTAGCAATGGCTAAGAAAAGGTCTTCACGAACAACAAAAGAAGGACGAATTTTCTCTTATATTCATTTAAATAATAAATTAGGGGTATTAGTGGAGATAAATTGCGAAACTGATTTTGTAGCTAAGACTGATGATTTTAATGAGATGTCTAATAATATTGCTATGCAGGTTGCAGCTTCAGCTCCTTTATTTGTAGATAGAGAACAAGTTAGTCCAGAAATATTAGAGCAGGAAAGAGAAATTTATCGAAAACAATCTGAGAATAAACCACCTCAAGCAATAGAAAAGATTGTAGAAGGGAAGATAGAGAAGTACCTAAAGCAAGTATGTTTAATGGAACAATCATACATTAAAGATCCTGATGTAACAGTGAATGATTATATTGCTTCTTTTATTGCCAAGCTTGGAGAAAACATTACAGTGCGCAGATTTGTTCGTTTTCAAATGGGAGAAGAATAGTTGGTCAAATATAAAAGGATTTTATTAAAAGTAAGCGGAGAAGCTCTTCAAGGTGAACGTGAATATGGCATAGATCCCCAAATGATAATTTCTGTTTCTAGACAGATAAAGGAAATAAAAGATTTGGGAGTAGAAGTAGCTATATGTATTGGCGGTGGTAATATTTTTCGAGGGACAGAAGCCCATATATATCATATGGATCGTTCTTCTGCGGATTATATAGGAATGTTAGCTACAGTTATAAATGGTATGGCTCTACAAAATAGTTTAGAGAAAGAAGGTGTTCCTACTCGAGTTTTAACGGCTATTAGAATTGAAAAATGTGCTGAGCCTTATATTAGAAGAAAAGCTATTCGTCATTTAGAAAAGGGAAGAGCTGTAATATTTGTTAGCGGAACCGGAAATCCTCATTTTTCTACAGATACTGCTTCTGCTTTAAGAGCGATAGAAATAGGAGCAGAAGTTATTATGAAGGCAACCAAAGTAGATGGGGTATACAATAGTGATCCTGCGAAGGACAAAGATGCAATTAAGTATAAAAATTTAACTTATAATGAAGTTTTAAATAAAGAATTAGGTGTAATGGATGCTACAGCTATTTCTTTGTGCAAAGAGAATAATGTTCCTATTATAGTTTTTAATTTATTACAAGAGGGGAATATTAAAAGAGTAATTTTAGGTGAGGAAATAGGATCTTTTATTAATAATAACACCAAATAAGTCCTATCGCTCTTCTTTTCTTTTACCTACAGCAGCTATCCAAAAAATCTAAAATAAAATGATATTTAACCTGAGTTCGATATAAGAATATGTTCCTTTATTTTAAGTTTAAGAATTA
>JASEGW010000218.1 GCA_030017825.1 bacterium
CTCGAATTTTACTTTAGTGTGCTACAATACCTAATTATTTTTGCATGGGTACTTATAATATAAAATGTAAAACTATCTTCATTTGGGTTCGAGATATCCAAATATTAATATAAATTGATATTTAGCTTTCTAAAGAAATTGTTACAGGACCATCGTTATGAATATCTACTAACATTCTAGCTTGAAATATACCTTCAGCTACCCTAAGATTTTCTTTCTTAATTCTTTGAATAAACTCTAAATAAAGCTTCTTTGCTTTATCCTTAGAAGCAGCTTTGGTAAAATCAGGTCTTCTACCATTGCGACAATCACCATATAAAGTAAATTGAGATACTATTAATACTTCTCCTTTTTCTTCTAAAAGAGAATAATTGAATTTTCCTTTTTCATCTTCAAATATTCTTAGGTTAATAACTTTGCTTACTAAATAATCTATATCTTTTGAAGTATCATCTTTGCTTATTCCTAAAAATATAACTAAACCTCCCCCTATCTCTGCTACCATCTTTTCTTCTACATAAACCTTGGCTTCTTTAACTCTTTGAATCAAAGCTTTCATTTATAATAATTTACCTGCCACCATAACCATATTGCGACCGTTATCTTTAGCTTGATATAAAGCTTGATCGGCCTCTAACACTAAGTCTCTTTTATTTAAAGCGTTTATAGGATATGTCGCCACTCCAATACTAATGGTAGTTCTGATTGAGGTTCCAAACTTATCGTAGAATTGCTTTTCGGCTATGTTTCTTCTAATTCTATCAGCAATTACATATGCTTGTTCGCTTTCACATTTTGGAAGAATAATTACAAATTCTTCCCCACCATATCTAGCCACTGTATCTTTAAGCCTTATAGTACTTTTTAAAATAAATG
This sequence comes from bacterium, assembly GCA_030017825.1. GTDB lineage: Bacteria > UBA9089 > JAHJRX01 > JAHJRX01 > JAHJRX01 > JASEGW01. Next base: position 877 of record JASEGW010000218.1, read on the forward strand.
ATACTTCTTCCAAAACTTTATCCCCAGCAAGATGACCATAGGCATCATTTAACTGCTTAAAAAAATCAATATCCAACATCATTATTGATAAAGGAGAATGAAACCAAGAAGCAGCATTAATTTCCTTTTCTATCTTTATATCAAAATACCTTCTATTATAAGTTTTGGTTAGCTGATCTGAAAAGACTTGCTGCTCTATAGAAACATAACGATATATCCATGCTACTAAATAACAAAATAGAATATTTAAAGTAGGTTGAATAATAGCTACCCAAGTATTTTTAACTTCAAAAAAATACACACTGATAATAAAATAAGATAACATAATCATCAAGACTCCAAAAATACTATTTATTAAACGAAGAGATGAAGAAAAAAATCCTGTTAAAGCACCTAAAAATATAACCACACCTAAGGTAGCTCTTTGATTTAAAGGAATTATAAAATTCTTATTTAAAATATTATAAATAGCATTGGCATGCACTTCCACTCCAGGATAAACTGGAGAGAAAGGAGTAGATGGAAGATCATATAAACCAGGAGCAGAAGCTCCTATTAAGATAATTTTATCTCTGAAAAAATCTACAGGTATATCTTTTCTTAAAATAACTTGATAAGGAATGTAACGATAAGAATACTCTGGGCCTACATAATTTATAAGCATCCTTCCTTCTTTATTAATTGGTATATTGGTATTTTTAATTTTTACATATCTTCCAGGCAATATCTTTATTTCTTCTTTTTTAGCACCTAAAGATATTCTAGCTATTTCTAAAGCAAGAGAAGGATACATATAGCCATTATACTCCATAACCAAAGGAACATTTCTTACAATTCCATCATTGTCGGGAGTAATACTTGCATAACCTAAGCCTTTACTGTTTTCTAATAATGAAACTATGGGAACTGAAGAAATATTACACTTATGAATATTATGATTCTTGTAATTCTTTGCAAGATCGTATGCATATCTTAAAAGCAATTTCTCTTTTTGGGTTTCGCTTTTTATGCTTCTTAGATCATCCTTACTTTTAGATAAAACCATAGAATGCACTACATTTTTTGCTTTTAAGGTAGCCTGAGAAAGTTTGAAATCTTCCTGATAACTTTTATCTTCTTCAATAAAGAAAATATCAAAACCAATAGCCTTGGGATTTCCTTTTTTTATATAATCAATAATCTCGGCATGATATGACCTTGGCCATTGTTGAAATCTTCCTAAATTCCTCAAAGAAGCATCATCGATATCTATAATAATGATATCTTCAAAAACAGCATTTTTATCAGGATTAGAATGAATTGATCCTCTTAAGCGAAATCTTAAGTCTAAAGTTTTTAACTCAAAATCTTCAAAAAGATAAATATTCGCAGTAATAAATATTAAAACGATGCTCGCTATACACCCTAATCCAATACCTGCTATTCCATAGTTTGTTAAATATTTTAAGCCAAATTTAAGTTTAATAAATTTCATACTTTTATATTAGACTTACTGCGAAATAAATCAGTTATTTTACAAAAATGCTATAATTC
>JASEGW010000219.1 GCA_030017825.1 bacterium
GGAATTATAGCATTTTTGTAAAATAACTGATTTATTTCGCAGTAAGTCTATTATATCAACTTAGTTTTTACTGGTTATCACATTCACTAAAGCTACCGCATTCTTCTCCATATCAGAGATAATATTATCTACTTTTCCAGAGAGAAAGTTATGGAATAAGATAATAGGAATGGCCATAATCAATCCAAACTGAGTAGTAATCAAAGCTTCAGAAATTCCTCCTGACATCATCCGAGGATCTCCTACTCCAAGCACAGAAATAACATCAAAGGTAGTTATCATTCCCATAACCGTGCCCAACAAGCCAAGTAAAGGAGCAACTGCCCCTAAAACGCTTAAAGTAGGTAAATGTTTTTCTAATTTAGGCAACTGATGTAAAATAGCTTCTTGAAGGCTGTCTTCAAGTACTTCTTTGCTATTTTCCCTATTCTTGATTCCAGTAAGAAGTATATTAGATACTGCTCCTGGATTATTATAACAAGACTTCTCAGCCATTTCCCAATTACCTTTTTTTATATCTTCTGTTACTTCAGCTACTAAATATTCAGTATTTACAGATACCTTGTTTAAAGTAACAAATCGTTCTATTATAATAATTATCCCCACTATCCCAATTAATAAAATAGGCCAAATAATAATTCCTCCTTTTTTAATCTTATCTATTATACTAGATGAAGGAGCTGTTTTAGCTAACACCTTTCCTGTAATATCAAGAGGAACTGACAATATATCTTTTTTATCATCTTTTCTAAAATATTTCCCTAATAAAGCTTTTGATTCTCTCTTGTCAGCAGAAGTTATAAATAAATTACGAGAAGTTGGAGAAAAATATAGAAACTGAGCTCTTTTCCCTTTTTCTTTAAAGGCAGCTCCTATCTTTCCAAATCGAATAATCTCCCCTTTACAGGCATTGCCATCTTGCTTAAAAACCTGACCCTCATATTTTACTATTTTTCCAGATTGCTCTATTTCATACAAAGCGGTATCTATCAATTTTTTTAAATATTCCTCATCAAAGAAACTTTTTTCTGTAAGCATGTCTGATATTTGAAAATATCTATCTTGGTTTTGGACATAAATAATTGAATTATGAAGCAGTCCCTCTAAAACAGAAGTAGTTTCTCTTAAGCTACTCTTAAATTTCTCCACATCCAGATCTCTTTCTAAAAGAATATCTTTCAGTTCTTTCTTGGTTTGTAAAAACGTTGAACTCTTATCTTCTAATTCTTTTCCTCTTTTTTTCTTTATTATATCTTCTCTTAATCTATATAATTCACTTTCTAAAGTTTTTCTTTCTTCTATAATCTTTTTTGTTAAGCTTATATTTCCATTCTTTATGCCTTCAAGTTTTTTTTCAGCTTCTTCGATTGCCTGTCTAAGATTATTATCATCCTCTGTTGCAAATACTGGAACCGTTAATAAACATATCAAGACAATTAAAAATATCTTTCTCATCTACTTTTTACCTCCACTTCCTTAGTAATTGACAGAGGAATTGAAACAATAGAAGATGGCTTCATCTTTTCAATTATATCTATTGCGCTTTTTATTTCTTTTATAGAGCTACTGTTTAGATTAATAATCCATTCATAATCTGGATAACTTCCTCTAAGTAGTCCATATTCTTTTCCATCTAATGTCCTATAAAATAGGGCAATCTTTCCTATGCGGAGCATTTTTACCATCTTGATTTTATTCTTTGATACTTTTATGCTTCCTTCATAAACTTCACAACTATCTCCATAATTTAATTCAATCTGCAACACTTCCCAAAGCTTTTTAAATTTTTTTTCTAAGGTCTCATTTTCTTCATTTAACAAGCCCTTTAATCTCTCTACTCTTCTTTTTCTTTCCTTTATATGAAAAGGAAGACCCTTATTAATAGTATCTTCTAACTTTTTTACACAATTCCATAAATAAGGAGAATAACTTATCTGGCTTTTTCCTTTTTCTTCTAATTCTTTTTTAATCTTCTCTACTTGAGCTTTTAAACTACTTAATTCTTTTTGATTGTCATTTATTGATTTATCTAAAAGTTCTTTTTCTCTTTTTAAAAAATTTATCTCACCTGCAATCTTAGTCTTTTCCTTGCCCCATTCCTTTAAAAGTTTATAATATGCTTCTTGCTCTCTCTGAATTTGGTTAATAAGAACCTCTAAACTCTGGCTATCAGAACTAAATTTTGAGCTACTATTTTTTATGGGAGAACGTATATTTTCAGCAAAAATACTATTTGCAGCTATTATAAATATAGAAAGAAGATAGATACATTTTTTCATCAGCTCTTCCTTTGTTGAATATTTTACTTAATATTTCACTAAAATTTTGAAATATTATAGCACTTATTAATCATAATTTGACATAGAGCAAATTGATTTAACTATAAA
>JASEGW010000021.1 GCA_030017825.1 bacterium
CATAATAGGTAATATTTATTCTTTTAGTTGAATTTCTTATTTTGCAGAGGGTCTAATAAACTATAACATTTTGAAATAGTAGCATCAATATTAAAAAAATTCTTGACAATAAGGTATGGGTGGGATAATATGGCACTAATTTTGGTGGAGTAAAGTAGAGTAAAATGGAACAAAGTAAATTAAAAGGGAACGGAAACCCTGAAACTTATAATTTTATTTCTCATTTTGAGCATACATTAGATGAGAAAGGTCGCTTTGTTATGCCAGCTAAATTTAGGAAAATAGCCAAAGAAAAAGATATAAAGAATTTTTATATAACTTGCGGCTTGGATAGCTGTTTAACTATGTATCCAGGAGAGGAATGGAAAAAGATACTAAATAAGGCAGAAAGTTCTTTTTCTTTTAGCAGAAAACATAATCGTTCTTTCCTGCGAAAGTTTTTTTCTGATGCTATGGAGGTATCAATAGATGGCCAGGGAAGAATAAATTTAAACGGTAATCTTAAAAAACATGCTCAAATAGATAAAGAAATTATTTTTGTGGGAATGAATAATTTTATTGAGATATGGAGTAAAGAACTTTGGGAAGGCTATATGCAGCAGACAAATGAAAATTATGAAGAAGCAGCTGAGAGCTTGGCTGACCTAGGTTTATAAAAAATATTTGGACAAAAACAAGCACAGGTTTTAATAATAAAATTTAAATATTATCAATCAAAATTATCAATCAAAATTTTGTGCAAGTTTGTGTCCCATTAAATTAAAACAGGTGGTGAAAATGGAGAGGATGCATACACCGGTAATGGCAAAAGATGCGCTAAGTTTTTTAGATCCAAAACCTGGGAAAATCTATATTGATTGCACTATAGGTGCAGGAGGCCATAGCGAAACTCTTTTAAAGTTAGGCTCCAAGGTAATCGGGATTGATCAAGACGCAGAAGTGCTTGAAATTGCTCGAGAAAGGTTATCAATTTATGGCGATAAGATTATTTTTATTCACGAGAATTTTAGGAATTTAGACAGTATTTTAAATGAGCTAAATATTCAACAAGTTGATGGTATCATATATGATTTAGGAGTATCAACTTATCAACTCAATAAGGCTGAGAGAGGATTTAGTTTTCAAAAAGATGGTCCTTTGGACATGAGAATGGACAAAGAAAGAAAAACGAAAGCTTATGATTTAGTGAATCATCTTTCTGAAAAAGAGCTTTCTGAAATTATATGGGCTTATGGAGAAGATAAATGGGCAAAAAGGATTGCCAAGCAAATTATATTTTTTCGCCAGAAAGAAGGAAGTATCAGCACTACTTCTAAATTAGTAAAGATAATAAAAACTGTTGTTCCTAAAAAGTCTTCTATAAAAATACATCCTGCTACCAGAACTTTTCAAGCATTTCGCATAGCTGTAAATAATGAACTTTCCTCTTTGGAAAAGTCTTTAGAAAAAGCAAAGTCTTTTTTAAGCAAAGATGGAAAGATCATTGTTATTTCTTTTCATTCTTTAGAAGACCGTATTGTAAAAAACAAATTTAAAGAATGGGAAAAGATGCATCCTCCTTTGGTTAAAGTACTCAGCAAAAAACCATTTATTCCTACTTTAGAAGAAATAAAAATTAATCCTCGTGCTCGAAGCGCTAAGTTTCGAGTAGCTCAAAAATCTATAGGAGGCTAAAAATGCTCTCAGACTGTGCTAATTTAGTTATAGAAGAAAGGTATGAGAAAGAAGATATGGATACAACAAATATGAGCGGACAAGATATTATTAGGATAATTTTATGTATAAAAGATAAAATACTAAGGGAACCACAATTAGTTTTATTGCTGAATGATAGCTCTTCTCAGAAAGCTATTGAGCTTGTTGATAAAAATGCGCAGTAAGTTTTTCTTATATTTTATTTTTATTATTTTATTTGCATCAAGTATCTTTGCAAATGTTTGGCAAGACATACGAATAACCTCTTATGGCTATAAAATAGGTATTTTAGAAGAAGAAAAAAGAAACTTACAAAAAGAGAAAAAATATTATAAATTAAAGACAGCCAACTTAAAATCTCCCAAGAGAATAAAAAAAATTGCTAGTGAAAAATTAGGATTAATCATTCCTAAAAAATTAGAAATTATTACTTTAACTATAAATAATTTTTAAAAATACCTAAGTTCGACATAAGAATATGTTCCTTTAGTTTATAGTTTAAAAATTAATATTTCTTTGCTAAATTGAAATTTTAACAAAAAATATTAACCCTTAAATTTATATTTAAATCGAACTTAGGTTAAAAATAGGTTGTAAGTTTTTTAATAACTCTGAGGCAGTTTATGAATTTATCAGAACTTATCGGAAGTTTAGAAATAGATAAATTTAAAGGGGAAATAGAAACTCATATTGAGAGCGTAACTTGCAATTCAAAGCAAGTAACTACTAATTCGCTTTTTATATGCATAAGGGGAGAGAAGTTTGATGGCCATAATTTTATAGAAGAAGCTATAAAAAAAGGTGCTAAAGTTATTGTAGTAGAAGAGTGGATAAAAGTTCCTGATCTTGTTTCTTTAATAAAGGTTCCCAGTACAAGATTAGCTTTAGCTCAGTTAGCTGATAATTTTTATGGGCATCCTTCTAATGACTTAAAGATAATAGGAATTACTGGAACAAATGGGAAGACTACCACAGCCTTTTTGGTAGAATCTATATTTAAATCTGCTGGTTGTAAAATAGGACGATTGTCAACAATTTCTTACCAATTAGGATTAGGAGATGAAGAGAAAAAAGCAGATTTTACCACACCTCAACCATTAGATCTTCAAAATTATTTTCGATATATGGTAAACAAGGGATTAACTCACTGTGTAATGGAAGTTTCTTCTCATGCTCTTTTTTTATCTCGAGTAGAGCAAATAAATTTTCAAAGTGCTATTTTTACTAATATTACTCGGGATCATTTAGATTTTCATCATAGTTTTTCTTCTTATCTCAGTTCTAAAATAAGATTATTTGAGCTTTTAGGAGATGAAAAAGAAAAACTAGCTATTATTAATATCGATGATCCTCATTGTGATGAAATCTTATGTAAAGTAAAATCTAAAACTGTAAAATATGGCCTAGATAAAGATGCTCATGTTACAGCTACTAAGGTTCATATTAATAAGGATGGGTATCCTTCGTTTAATATTAACGGCACAAAAATAGATTTAAAGCTAATAGGAAAGCATAATATTTATAATGCTTTAGCAGCTGCAGCGGTAGCTTTGTATAATGGCATTAGCCTTGTAGAAATAAAAAAAGGCTTAGAGGCAGTTACTGGAGTTTGTGGAAGGTTTGAAGTAGTTCATGAAGATAATTTTAAAGTGGTGATAGATTATGCTCATACTCCTGATGCTTTACGCTGGACACTTTCAACGGCCAGGTCTCTTGAGCCAAAACGTCTTATCACTGTGTTTGGTTGTGGAGGAGATAGAGATAAAGGAAAAAGACCATTAATGGGTAGAATTGCTTCTGAATGGAGTGATTATACTATTATTACTTCTGATAATCCTCGCAGTGAAGACCCTTTGGAAATTGCCTTAAGCATAAAACAAGGTTTCGGCGAAAAAAGTAATAATTTAGACATCATTCTTGATAGAAGAGAGGCTATAGCCAAAGCTATTGAAATAGCCAAGAAAGGTGATATAATTATAATTGCAGGCAAAGGACATGAAGACTATCAAATTTTTAAGGATGAGACTATCTACTTTAAAGATTACGATGTTGTGAAAGAAGAAATTTCACTTAAGAAAAGGATGAATTTAGATGGAGCTAATTCCTATTACCGACATAATACAAACTACGAAAGGAATATTGGAGTCGGGTAGCAAAGATATTTTAATAAAAGATATTTCTATTGATAGTAGAACTATAAATAAAGACAGTTTATTCTTGGCTGTTAAAGGTAATCGTTTTGATGGACATGATTTTTTAGAAGATGCTTTTAGAAAAGGAGCATTAGGAGCAGTTATTTCTAAGGAGGCAAATCTACTTTACAAAGAAAAAGTAATAATAAAAGTGCCTGATACTATTAAGGCTTTAGGTAAGATTGCCCTTTATAATCGAAAACGTTATTCTAATATTTTAATAGCTATTACAGGAAGCAATGGCAAGACTACTACTAAAGAAATGGTAGCTTCTATTATTGGTAAAAAGTTTAAGGTATGCAAAAGTAGCGAAAATTACAATAATGAAATAGGGATTCCTCTTAGCTTGTTAAAAGTACTACCTTCCCATGAAATTATTGTAGTAGAAATGGGAATGAATAGTCTTGGAGAAATAGATAACTTAGCTAAAATTTCTAAACCAGATATTGGAGTTATTACTAATATTGGCCAGACCCATTTAGAAAATCTAACCTCTATAGAAAATGTATTTAAAGGCAAAATAGAGCTTTTACATAATTTAACTAAGGAGGGAATAGCTGTTCTCAATGCTGATGATCCTTTTACGGAAAAAATTAGGAAAATATTTAAAGGTAAAATAATTACCATAGGAATTAAAAATAAAGCGGATTATAAAGCTATTCTCATAAAGCATGAAGATGTTTCTTGTATTTCTTTTGACATAGAAAATAAAGCAAAAAATGTTACAATTAAGAGAGTAGGAACTCATGATGTATATAATGCTTTAGTAGGCTTTGCATTAGGATGTTTGCTTAAGATAGATATTTCTTTAATCAAAAAAGGATTATTAGATACAGAATATCCTACTGGAAGAACTGAATTTATAAGCAAGAAAGATATTGTAATTATTGATGATACTTATAATGCTAATCCATGTTCTATGAAAAAAGCTGTTGATGCTTTAACAAATATATCTAAAGCTAAAAGACGTATAATAGTAGTTGGCGATATGGGAGAGCTTGGAAAACAAGCTGAGGAGTTACATAGGGAAGTAGGGAAATATATTGCTGAAAAAAAGAAGATTGATTTATTGTTTACTTTAGGAGAATTGGGAGAGTTGATAGGAGAAGGAGCTAAGAATTCTGATTTCCCCGAAGAAAATATATTTTGCTATAGAGACAAAGATAAATTAGTTAAAACTATTAAGAAGATTTTAAGACCTTACGATTACATACTAGTTAAAGGTTCGCGTATGATGAATATGGAAAAAATAGTAAGAGAGATCACCTAGATGTTTTATCATATATTTTATGAATGGCTCTTTGATCCAGATAAGGCTACTTCAGTTTTTCGGTTATTTAAATATATTACTTTTAGAAGTGCTTATGCAGCTTTGACTGCCTTAGTTTTATCTTTTGTTTTAGGCCCTATTATTATTAGAAAACTAAAGTCTTTAAATATTACTCAGGTTATTAGGGAGGAATATTTAAAGAATCATATTCATAAATCCAGCATACCTACTATGGGTGGTTTTATAATATTAATAGCTTTAATCGGCTCTACTCTACTTTGGGCAAAACTGAATAATCAGTTAGTTATTGCTGTTCTTTTGGTCACATTCTTATTAGGACTGTTAGGGTTTTATGATGATTATTTAAAAATAGTTAAAAATAAGCCGGAAGGACTAATTGTTCGCAATAAGTTAATAGGGCAAACAATTATAGCCTTAGGGGTAGCTTTTTATTTTTACTATAATCCTATTAATAGTGAGTTTGGCACAAGTCTCCCCATTCCTTTTTCTAATAAACCACCTTTAGATTTAGAATGGCTTTATATTCCTTTTGTGGTATTAGTAATTGTTGGCTCGTCTAATGCTGTAAATCTAACTGATGGCTTAGATGGGTTAGCTATAGGAGCAATAGTTTTTGCTGCTATAGCTTACGCTGGCTTAAGTTATGTGGGCGGTAATGTCAAATTTGCTGAATATTTACGAATTATTTATGTAAAAGGAGGAGGAGAACTCACTATTTTTTTAGCAGCTTTAGTTGGAGCTGGGCTTGGATTTCTTTGGTTTAATGCTCATCCTGCAGAAATATTTATGGGAGATATTGGGTCTTTAGCTCTTGGAGGAGCTTTAGGAACAGTAGCGATTTTGATTAAGAATGAATTAGTTCTTTTAATTGTAGGAGGCTTATTTGTAATGGAAGCTTCTTCAGTATTAATTCAAGTAGCTTCATATAAATTACGCAGAAAAAGAGTTTTTTTGATGGCCCCCCTTCATCATCATTTTGAACAAAAAGGTTGGAAAGAATCAAAGATTATTATTCGCTTCTGGATTATTGCTATTATATTTATGCTTCTTAGTCTTAGTACCCTAAAATTGAGGTAATTTATGGAACTTAAAGGTAAAAAGGTAGCCGTTTTAGGCTTGGGAAAAAGCGGTATAGCCGCAGCAAAGCTTCTTCATCAAAAAGAAGCAAAAGTGTTTATTAGTGAAATTAATAATGAACTATCATTTAAAGGAGAACTATATTCTTATTTGAATAATAATTTTGAAATAGAATTAGGGCGCCATAGTGAAAAAATATTAGAAAGTGACATGATTGTTATTAGTCCAGGAATAAATACAGACATTCCTATAATTAAGAAAGCCCACGAGTTAAATATTTCAGTAATAAGTGAAATAGAATTAGCTTTTAAATTTATAAAAAATCAAACTTTGGTATCTATTACTGGAACTAATGGAAAAACTACTGTAACTACCTTATTAGGTGAAGTAGTAAAAAATGATAAGAAGGAAACCATAGTAGCTGGAAACATTGGCTATCCTTTATGTGAAGCCATAAATGAACTCAAGGAAGAACACATATTAATCACAGAGATAAGTAGTTTTCAATTAGAAAATATCGAAAAATTTAAACCCCATATTAGTGTTTTGCTCAATATTACCGAAGATCACTTGGATAGATATTTTGATATGGAAGAATATACAAGAGCTAAAAAGAATATAACTATAAACCAAAAAAGAGGAGATTTTATTGTATTAAATTATGATGATTTTAGAATAAGATCGCTAGACATAAGAACTTCAGCTAAGATTATTTATTTTAGTGTCAAAGAGAAGATTAAAGAAGGAGTATATATAGAAGATAATAAGATTATTTCTAATCTTAAAGGCAAAAAAGAGTTTATATGTAATTTAGAAGATATTAAAATTAAAGGAAAACATAATCAAGAAAATATTTTAGCTGTAGTAAGCGTTTCTATATTGTTAAATGTCAATAAAGAGATATTGAAAGATACTATATCAAATTTTGCTGGTTTAGAGCATCGCATAAAAGAAGTAAAAAATATACATGGAGTAACTTTTATAAATGATTCTAAAGCTACAAATATTGATGCTATGCTAAAGGCTATGGAAAGTTTCAATTCTCCTATTATATTAATTGCAGGAGGCAGAGACAAAAAAGGAAATTTTATCCTACTTAGAAATTTACTACTAAAGAAAACTAAAGAAATGATACTAATAGGAGAGTCTAAAGAAAAAATAAGAAATTTATTAAAAGAATGTGTTAATACTCATTTGGTTGATAATCTTTCCAAAGCTGTTAATTTAGCCTATGCTTTAGCTGAAGACGGGGATATAGTTTTATTTTCCCCAGGATGCAGTAGTTATGATATGTTCTCTAATTATGAAGAAAGAGGAGAATGTTTTAAGAAGGAGGTATTCAATTTAGCTTCAAGGGTAGGAGAAAAAGTTGGCGTATCCTTATAAAATAAATTCTCATTTAAGCATATTCTTAATTGCTCTTTTCTTAATGGCAATCGGAATCACTATGGTGTATAGCGCTAGCGCTATTTTAGCTAATGAATGGGTAAAGGATAGCTATTATTTCTTAAAAAAACAATTATTAGGCGCATCTATAGGAATTATATTAGCTTTACTTATGGGGAGTATTAATTATAAGGCATTACAAAAAATAGTTAAACCTGTTGTAATAGTTTGTATGTTGTTCTTAGCGTTAACTCTAATTCCTGAATTAAGTAAAGAAGCAGGAGGCGCAAGGCGTTGGTTTAAAGTAGGTTTTTTAGTATTTTCTCCTCTTGAATTTATAAAAGTAGCAGCTATCATCTTTATAGCTGATTACCTAGCTCGCAAAGAAGATCTTATAAAAAACTTTGAAAAAGGCCTTTTCCCAATTTTAATAGTTTTGGGTATCTTGTTTGTAATAATTCTGATACAACGCAGCTTAGGAACAGTAATTATTATAGGAGCTGTAGCTTTTAGCATGCTTATTATAGGAGGTGCCAGGATTGGCCATATTTTAGGAACTATTTTGCTGATTCTTCCTTTTGCTTATTCTTTAATATATAATGTAGATTATAGGAAAAGAAGAATTTTAGCCTTTCTAAATCCCTGGGATGATCCATCGGATAAGGGTTATCATATTATTCAATCTTTTTTAGCTTTAGGCTCAGGGGGCCTTTTTGGTAAAGGGCTTGGAGAAAGTAAGCAAAAATTATTTTATTTACCTGCTCCTCATACAGATTTTATATTCTCCGTTATTGGAGAAGAAGTGGGATGTATAGGAACCACATTTATTATTATCTTATTTATAATATTTGCTTGGATAGGATTTAAGATTGCTGCTTCTGCTTCTGACTTATTTGGAAGATATTTAGCCTTTGGTATTACAACTATGATTTCTTCTCAAGCTTTATTAAATATTGGAGTAGTTACTGGAGTTGTGCCAACAACAGGAGTGCCTTTACCTTTTATTAGCTTTGGCAATTCTTCTTTAATTTCTGTTATGATGGGTGTAGGAATGCTTATAAGTGTTTCTAAAAAAAATAGATATGTTTAAATCAGAAATAAGAAGATGGGTTCTATGGATTTAAATTCTATTAATGCGAATATGAAAACTTAATTAACCTGAGTTCGACATAAAAATATGTTTTTTATTTTAAGTTTAAGGATTATAGTGGTTATTAAGCAAAAATACTCATAAATTAAAGGAAGCTTATGATAAAAGTCATATTTCTTACGCTCATTCTCAACTGCCATCCATGTCAGTTTCCGAGGTAAAGCGTGATTTTACATCCATGTAAAATCACGCTTTAAATCCGCTTAAAGAAAAATGACTTTTATTATAATTAAAATGACCACTTTTGCTTAATGTATACTAGTATACTATAATATTTCTTCGTTAAATTGAAATTAATTTCAATTAATGCTCAAAAATATTAATCCTTAAACTTATATTTAAATCGAACTCAGGTTAATTAAGTAATAACATCATAAGAAACGCAAAATGCAAAGCAAGAAAAATAAGGCAAAAATTAAAATAGCTTTACATTTTGTTTACCATTAAGTTAGCTTGAAGGTATAATTTTGCGAATACTTTTTGCTGTTGGAGCTACAGGGGGTCATATTTACCCTGCAGTTGCTGTAGCGCAAGAGCTTAGAAAAATTTATCCAGAATTTGAAATAAGGTTTGTAGGACCTCTAAAAAAACTTGCTGCGCAAATAATTAGTAAGGAAGGTTATTGTTTTACCGGTATAGATTCTTGTCCTTGGAATCGTAGCTTTAATTTTTGGTATTTAATAAAGCTATGTTACAACGCTATCAGAAGCTTTATTGCATCTTTTAAATATCTTTTAAAAATAAAACCTAATATAGTAATAGGGTTTGGAAGTTATGCTTGTGGCCCTGTATTGGTAGCTTCTTATTTATTAGGAATTTCTACTATAATACACGAACAGAATCTAAGTTTTGGGATTACAAATAAGATTCTTTCTTATATAGCAAAGAAAATATGCCTTACTTATGCAAGCAAGGAAAGCTTAAGAAATAAAAAAATAGTAACCACAGGAAATCCTGTTAGAAGCGATCTAATAATTTCAAGAGAACAAGAGCAAATTTCTGAAAAATTAAAACTATTTAATTTAAAAGAAGATAAATTTACTATCTTGATTTTTGGAGGTAGTCAAGGCAGTAGAACCATAAATAAAGTAGTAACTCAATTCTTAATTTCAAAAGAACTTAATCACTATCCATTTCAAATGATTTTTATTACTGGATTTGGTGATTTTGATCAGATTAAAAAAGAAATAGAAGTAGCTAAAGATAAAGTTTTTTTAGCTCCCTATGTATTTGATATGGCCTCTGCCTATACGGTGGCTGATGTAATTATATGTCGATCAGGGGCAAGTAGTATCTCAGAAATTACCTTATGCGGAATACCAGCAATCCTAATTCCTTATCCTTATGCAGCATATAATCACCAAGAAGAAAATGCTTATTATCTTAAGAAACATCAAGCAGCAGAGGTGATTCTAGAAAAAGATTTAAATAAAGAAAAATTAATGAATACTTTACTTGACTTATATAATAATTCAGATAAATTAGAGATAATGAGAAAAAATTCTAAAGATTTATCTAATCCTTCTGCTAGTAAAAATATTGTAGAGGTTATTAAGTCAGTAATTAATTGGTAACTGGTAAATGATAACTGATAGCTGCTAATACATAGCAGCTAAATACTTGCACAATGTTAATAGTAATTAATGGAAAATATGTTTAAACAAACTATTAAAAACATTCATTTGGTGGGCATTGGTGGAGCGGGCATGAGTGGCATAGCTGAAGTTTTACTGAAACTAGATTTTAAAGTGTCTGGTTCAGACAAAGCAAATTCTGAAGCTATAGAAAGGCTAAAATTGTTAGGAGGTAATATTTACCTTGGCCATGATGGTTCTAATGTTAAAAATGCCGATGTAGTAGTTACTTCTACAGCTATTGCGCATGATAATATAGAAGTAGTAAAAGCTAAAGAGTTAAAGATTCCAGTAATTCCCAGAGCAGAAATGTTAGCTGAATTAATGAGATTAAAAAGAGGAATTGCTGTTTCTGGGTCTCATGGAAAGACTTCAACTACCTCCATAATTTCTTTAATACTAACTAAAGCTGGATTTGATCCTACTATTGTGATTGGAGGAAAGTTTAATAATATTGATAGTAATGCTAGAATTGGAAATGGTGATTATTTTGTGGCAGAAGCAGATGAAAGCGATGGGAGCTTTCTTAAACTTTTACCAATTTATGCCGTTGTTACCAATATTGATTATGAACATTTAGACTACTATCAGGATATAAATCATATAAAATCAGCTTTTATTTCTTTTATAAACAAAGTACCCTTTTATGGCTGTGCTGCATTATGCTTAGATGACCCCAATATTAAAAGTATTTTTCCAAAGATAAAACGAAGATATATAACTTATGGCTTAACTAATGAAGCTGAAGTTAGGGCTGTTAACATAACAACTGAAGGGTTTTGCTCTTCTTTTGAGGTGCTTTATTACGGTGAGAATTTAGGAAGAATACAAATTAATCTTCCTGGATTACATTATGTTAACAACTCCTTAGCTGCTATTGCCATTACTATGGAGTTAGGGGTAAATTATGAAGTAATTAGAGAAGCATTGATTAATTATAGAAGCGTACAAAGAAGATTTCAAATCAAAGGAGAGATAGATAATATTTTAGTTATGGACGATTACGCCCATCACCCTACTGAAATATCAGCTACTTTAAAAGCAATGGGCGAGAGCTTAAAACGACGAATTATTGTTGTTTTTCAACCCCATCGTTTTTCTCGCACTAAATTTTTATGTAAAGAATTTGGAGCGGCTTTTCATATGGCTGATAAAGTAATTGTTACTGATATTTATGCTGCTGGAGAGATTTCTATTGAAGGAATTGATGCTTCCTTAATTGTAGAAGAGATTAAAAAGAATGGACACCACGATGTAGAATATATTTCTGATTTTGAAGAAATTCTTGAACATTTAAATAAGACGATTCAACCTAATGACCTTATTCTTACTTTAGGAGCAGGTAACATTTATCAGATAAGTGATAAAGTGGTAAATATATTAGAAGATAGAAAGAAAATATTGGCATGAATTACTCAGATTTAGATAACGAAATCAAAGACTTAATAAAGGGAAAAATTGAAATAAATAAACCTATGAAAAAATATACTTCCTTTAAAGTAGGTGGAAAGGCTGATATTGTTGCAGCAGTCGATCAAATAGACCAGCTAAAAAAACTTATTGCTTACCTTAAAGAGAATAATATACCTTACTTTGTAATAGGAAATGGGACTAATCTTTTAATTAAAGATGAAGGTATTAGAGGAGTAATAATTAAACTCTCTGGTTCTTTTAAAAAAATACTTATAACTGGTCAAACAATACAAGCAGGGGCAGGAGTAACTTTAAATAAGCTTCTAGAAATGAGCATAAAATACAATCTTTCAGGTTTGGAGTTTACGACAGGAATACCTGGAAGTGTTGGAGGAAGCCTTTTAATGAATGCTGGTATAAAAGGATGCAGTATAGGAGGTGTAGTAGATTGGGTTAAAGTATTATCTCCTGAAATGAAAGAAGTAATTTTAAAAGCAAAAGAGATAAAGTTTTATTACCGAGAAAGTAATTTGAGTCAATATATAATTTTAGAAGCAGGGTTTTCTTTAGAGAAATCTTCCAGGAAAGCAATTTTAGAAAGAATAAAGTTATACCAAGAAAGGAGAACTTCTATAAACTTTCCTAATGCTGGAAGCATCTTTAAGAATCCTTTAGGTAGATTTGCTGGCGAACTTATTGAAAAAGCAGGTTTAAAAGGATATAGTATAGGAGATGCGCAGGTTTTTCCAGGACATGCTAATTTTATTCAAAACATAGGCAGAGCTAAGGCTAAAGATATTTTGCTATTAATTGATAAAATTAAAGAAACTGTCCAAGCTCAATTTGGAGTAAATTTAGAACTAGAAATCAAAGTAGTAGGTGATAACTAATGTTGTTGAAGAAAAATCTAAGGGTAGCAGTTTTAATGGGTGGCCCTTCCTCAGAAAGAGAAATATCTTTAAAAAGTGGAGAAGCAGTAATTAAAGCTGTAAAAAAATTGGGCTATTTACCTATTTCCTTTGATGTAGATGATACTATTGCTCAAAAGTTAGTAAAAGAGAAAGTAGAAGTAGCTTTTATTGCTCTGCATGGACGTTTTGGAGAAGATGGTACTGTTCAAAGAATATTAGAGGACTTAAGCATACCTTATGTAGGGTCTGGAGTAAAAGCTAGTGTTTTTGCCTTGAATAAGATAAGAAGTAAAGATGTTTTTGCTTTAAACAATATTCTTACTCCTTCTTACACTCAATTGAATTCTACTCCTATGCATAAATTTGCTGACGATTGTAAATTAAATTTACCTTGGGTTATAAAGCCGGCTCGAGAAGGCTCTACTATTGGAATTTCTATTATAAAAAATAAAGATGAATTTGCAAATGCGTGTAAATTAGCACGTAAATATGATTATGATGTCTTGATAGAAGAATATATACCAGGAAAAGAAATTACTGTAGGAATAATTGGAGCTAAAGAACTTATTCCTTTGCCAGTAATAGAGATTGTTCCCGAAAAGGGATTTTATGACTTTGAAGCTAAATATACTAAAGGATTAACAAAATTCAAGATTCCTGCTTCTTTGTCCGAAGATATATATAAAGAAGCTCAAAAATTAGCTTGTAAAGTTCATCAATCATTAGGTTGTTATGGAATGTCTCGGGTAGATATGATTTGCGATCATATTAACCAGATATACATATTAGAAGTAAATACCATACCAGGCTTAACTGAATTAAGTTTGTTGCCTAAGGCAGCAGCATATATGGGAATGAGTTTTGAGGATTTAGTTGATACCCTATTAAGTTATGCCTTTGATAGAGAGGGTTATGTATCGAAGCAATAAAGGCTTGGATAGAAGATTAACTTCTAAAAAGATATTAAATAAAGACAAAAAAATAAGAAAAAAAAAAATAAGAAAAATTGATAATTTAAGACTTAATTTAGTAAAAAAATTTACTAAAATTTCCATCTTAATTGTTATTATCTTAGCTTTAATCTTAAAAACATATTTTTTCTTTATTAATGCTCCTTTTTTTACGGTTTGTGATCCTATAATACTAGGAAACAAAGTAATTTTAACTAAAGAAATATATAAAAAGGTTAAAAACTATTATAAAGAATTTTTGCAGGATAAAGATCCAAATATTTTTAAAATTGACTTAAAGGATCTTAGTAGCTATTTGCAAGCTCAGTTCATTGAAATCAAAAAAGTAATCGTAGAAAGGAAACTGCCTAATAAAATAGTAATAAGAATTATTGAAAAAGAACCTTTAGCTCTTGTAAATACAGATTATGGAATAGTAAATGTAGATAAAGATGGATATGTATTTATAATTAGTCAAAGAGGAGAAGATAGTTATCCTATAATTACTGGAGTTGACTCATCCAAAGTAAGGTTAAGAAGAGAGATAAAAGATCCAAAGGTTAAGAAAGTACTTGGACTAATAAACAACATAAAATCTATTAACTCAAATTTATTGGATGAATTTTCAGAGTTTAATATTAATAGATCTTCCCAGATTAAAGCTTATACTACCCAAGGAGGAGCCAGAGTTTTTTTTGGTCGAGACTTGTCGTTAAATATAGTTAAAAAATTATTAGCTATAATTTCTTATGCTGAGCAGAAAAAAGAAAATATTGAATATATAGATTTAAGATTTAAAAATATAGTGGTAAGTTTAAAAATTCCTTGACAAAATGGTCAAATTGTTATTTATTAGAGAGTGGTAAAAAGTAGACAAAGGGGGAAAGTATGCCAAAAGGAAATGCAACTGTAGGACTTGATATTGGAACTAGTAAAGTTTGCGCGGTAATTGGCGAAGAAGGTGAGGATGGTCAAGTAGAAATTGTAGGAGTTGGATGTACGCCATCTAATGGACTACGGAAGGGAGTAGTTGTTAATATAGATTCTACAATTAGAGCTATAGAAGGTGCTATTTCAGAAGCAGAACTTATGGCTGGAGTTGATGTAAATTCTTGTTACGTAGGAATTGGTGGTAGCCACATTAAAGGACTTAACAGTCATGGGGTTATTGCTATTTCTCGAGGCAGAGAAGTTTCACAATCTGACGTTAATAGAGTTATGGATGCAGCTAAAGCCGTAGCTATACCACTAGATCGTGAAGTTATTCATATTTTACCGCAACAATATATTATAGACGGACAAGATGGCATAAAAGATCCTATTGGAATGTCTGGAGTAAGATTAGAAGTAGAAACTCATATAGTTACTGGAGCATTAGCTTCTGCTCAAAATATTGTAAAAAGTGTTAATAGAGCTGGATTAGGAGTGGAAGATATTGTCTTGATGCCTTTAGCTTCTAGCAACGCTATCTTAAGCGAAGACGAAAAAGAGCTAGGAACAGTTTTAGTAGATATAGGGGGTGGAACTACTGATATTGCAATTTTTGTAGAAGGAAGTATTTGGCATACTGAAGTACTTTCTATTGGAGGCAATAATGTTACCAAAGATATCTCTATAGGCTTACGCACTCCTATAGTTGAAGCAGAAAGATTAAAAGTTAAATATGGAAGTGCTTTGGCTTCTACGGTAAATTCTGAAGATGAGGTGGAAGTAACAGGAGTGGGTGGAAGAAAAAACCGTTCTATTCCCAAGAAAGTATTAACAGAAATTATAGAGGCTCGCATGGAAGAAATATTTAATTTAATAAATCGTGAAATAAGAATGACTGGATATGAAAATTTAATATCTACAGGCATTGTTCTTACTGGTGGTGGATCTATGTTAAAAGGTATTTCCGAATTAGCGGAACGCATTTTTGATCGACCTATAAGACTTGGAATGCCTCAAAGTGTAGGTGGGCTAGTAGATATAGTAAATAACCCCGCTTATACTACAGCTGTGGGATTGGTTTTTTATGGCATGAGGAGTAAAACAGGTGAAGGTCTTAAGCTTGTGGGTGAAAGTATGTTTAAAAACGTGGGTATTCGAGCTAGAAGATGGTTTAGTGAATTCTTTTAGTATTAATAGTATACTAAGATATTAAGCGCAATTGTTATGCTTGTATCTTTACTAAAGAAATAAAACATTAGAGGAAGGGGGAAAAAATGATTGACTTCGAGAATGAAGCTTATGGTCCTACTAAGATTAAAGTAGTTGGTGTCGGTGGTGGTGGCAGCAATGCTATTAGTAGAATGATGAGCAGAAAAATTAATGGGGTGGAATTTTGGGTTTTAAATACTGATACTCAAGCTCTACAAATTTGCGATGTTCCCAATAAATTACAGATTGGAAACATACTTACTCGGGGATTGGGTGCTGGAGCAGTCCCAGAAATAGGTAAAAAGGCTGCTGAAGAAGATAGAGAGATTATAAGATCTAATTTAGAAGGCGCAGATATGATATTTATAACTGCTGGTATGGGTGGTGGCACTGGTACTGGCGCTTCTCCTATAATAGCTGAAATTGCTAAAGAATTAGGTGCTCTTACTATAGCAGTAGTAACTAAACCTTTTGGTTTTGAAGGTTTTACAAGACAAGAAAACGCAAATTTAGGCTTAGAAGAACTAATAAATAGAGTGGATGCGCTTATAACTATTCCTAATCAAAAACTTTTATTAGCTTCTGAAAAGAAGACCACTATCACCGAAGCTTTTAGAATGGCTGATGATGTTTTACGTCAAGGCATACAAGGTGTTTCTGATTTAATTACTCAACCTGGAACTATCAATCTTGATTTTGCTGATGTTAAGTCAGTAATGTGTGGCATGGGTAAAGCTCTTATGGGAATAGGTATTGGTGCAGGAGAAAACAGGGCTGTAGAAGCTGCCCAATCAGCTATTAACTCTCCTTTATTGGAAGATATTTCTATTGAAGGAGCAAAAGCTATATTAATTAACATTACAGGTGGAAATGATCTTACTATTCATGAGGTTAATGAAGCAGCTACCATTATTTCAGAAATGGCCGATAAAAAAGCTAATATTATTTTTGGACAATCCATTGACGAAAATTTACAAGGTGAAATACATGTAACTATAATTGCTACTGGCTTCGGAGGAACAGAAGAAGAAGTAAGAACTTCAAGTCATAAGACTGTAAACATTGAAGATTATCGTCAGGAAAAACCAGGGATAAAAGTAAAGAAAGAAAATATGCGTCGAGAAATTTTACTTAGCCCGGATAAGTTTGCATCTAAAAACAATAAGGAAATTGAAGATGTCCCTGCTATTTTTAGAAAAGCTGCAGATTAAAAAAACAAGATAGAATTATTTGTAAGATAAATATGGTATTTCTTTTTAGGGATAAGTTTTATAGGAAAAATAAATAAAAAGTTAAAAAGAAAAATTAATAGAGTTTCACAATAAGTTAATATTCTCTTACAGGCAGCTATAAGAGCTGTCTCTATATTATATTATTAGGGATAAGACTTGTTGTTGTCCGAATTGAGATTATAAGGTTTTTCAGCTTATCGTGAAACACTAAGGGAAATTTCTAGTAATCGTATATTATTTGCAGTAGAGTAGAAACTATCCAAATTAGTATACTGAATTGTTAGGGAAGAGAATAATTCTAACCAAGTTAACGAAGATTTTAAACTAAGTATATCTTAGTTTAAATATTTTAGATAGCTTGGTTTTTTATTAAACAAAAATTTTGTAATCAAACCACAGGAATTATAAAGTTCTCAAATTATACTCCCTGTTAATCAAAAAGGTTTATAGAAATAAAGAGAAATTGGAATAAAGACAACTTTCTTGCACTTATACCTCCTATTAACCAAAAGTTCGCATAAAAAATAGCATAAGAAATAACCGATAAATGGATTAAGAAAGAAAAGAATGTTGTAACTATTCAGCAATGTTCAATATAACAACATATTTCCTTAGTGCGAAGTTT
>JASEGW010000220.1 GCA_030017825.1 bacterium
AACTTCGCACTAAGGAAATATGTTGTTACATTGAACATTGCTGAATAGTTACTTAATAGTTAAGCTTGACCATTTATTTGTTTATATGTTATTATCAATATAACCTTAGTAATATAGTTTCAAGCTTAAATTATGAAAATACTCGATAAATATTTAATTATCAACTTCTTAAAACCATTATTTTATAGTATCGTTACTTTTGCTGGAATCATGTTGGTAACCGACATATTTGAAACAGCAAATACTCTTATTTCGGCTAAAGTAAGTCTTTCTGCTTCCTTTAAGTATTTCTTTTTCAAAATACCTCAAATTATAACTTTAATATTACCAGTTTCCGTGTTGTTAGCTACGCTATTTTCCTTAAGTAAGCTTTTCTTTCAAAATGAAATTACTGCCATGAAAGCAAACTGTATTACCGTATATAGAATTTTTGCCCCAATCTTAATTCTTACCTTTACTCTTAGCATTCTAAACTTCTTTTGGAATGAAACTATTGTTACTAGGGCCAATAGAATAACCAACATTATCAAGCAAACTCAAATAAAAAAGATAAATATCAAATACAATGAGGCTTATAATATTTCGATACATCTGTCTAGCGATCAATTCTTAAAATTACATTATCTTAATAAAGAAGAAAATATTATGGAAAACATTAACCTTCTTTACTATACCCCTCAAAGCTCTTTAAAAATGCGCATTGATGCTAAGTATGCTAAATGGAACGATAATAAATGGAGCTTCTGTGAAGGAATAAAGAGAAAATTTAATTCTTTTGGTGAGCTAATCTCGGAATCACAATTTGAAAAAGAAGTCATCTCTATTTCTAAGTCTCCTGAAGATATTTTAGAAATAGTATTCTTTGAAAGAAGAGAACCAGAAGAAATAAGTTTCCTATCTTTGCAAAAATATATTGCTATTCTTAAAAAAAGTGGAAGCAATGTTACAAACTATTTAGTAGAGCTCCATATGAAATTATCTTTCCCTATGATAAGTTTTATCATTTCATTGATTGGAGCATCTCTTGCTCTTCTTGCATCTTTTAGAGGAAACATTGCTGGATTTGGGCTAAGTATTTTTATTAGCTTTATTTATTGGGGAACTATGGCTGTGGGAAGATCTTTAGGAAGAAGTGAAATATTGTCTCCATTTTTAGCTACCTGGATAGCAAATTTCATTTACGGATCCTTAGGTATTTATCTTATTATTAAAGTAAAAAAATGAATAATAATCTATGAAAAAAATAGTAATAATTTCCCCTCACCCTGATGATGATGTAATTGGTATGGGAGGAACCATAGCAAAATTTAAGAGTGAAAATTATTTTATTACTTGTCTTTATATTACGCAAGGTTGTCATTCTCCCTCTAATGTCAAGATTGAACCTAATCATCTGGCTAAGGTGAGAGAAAAAGAAGCTAAAAAATCAGCTTTAATCTTAGGAATTGACCAAACCATCTTCTTAAGATTCAAAGATATAAAAGAGAATAATCAAGCTCAAAAGGTTCATAAAGAACTTGAATTTCACTTATCCAAATTACACCCAGAAGAAATTTATCTACCCCATCCGCAAGAACAACATCTTACTCATAAAATAATCACTGAATTATCGCTCAATATTGCTAAAAGCTACTTAAATTATAATGCTTCTATTTTTGGTTATGAAGTCTGGACCCCTATCATTAACCCCACTATGTTTATGGACATCACTTCTTTTGTAGAATTAAAAAGAGAGGCTATTTTAGCTCACAAAAGTCAAATAGAAGAAAAAAGCTATGATGAAGGCATATTGGGTCTTAATCGCTATCGAGCTGTATTCTTACATATAAATAAAATAAATAAGGAGCGTTACATAGAAGTTTTTGAAAGAATTAGTATTTAAATATATCCTTACACCAAAGCTTTGATGGAAATAAACTTTTCTTGGAAAGAAAACTTATGAAATATATAAAGCTATTTAAGGGAAAAAAGATTATTATTCTTGACAAGCAGCTCCTAATTTTATTTTTTATAAAAATATTAATAAATTTTACCATTTTTCTTTACTTAAGAAACACTATAAAAACCAATAAATAAGGCAGTACATAGGAAGCAAATAACTAATTAAAGGAGTAACCTATGTTACATTATAAGAGTTTAATTGCTTAATAATTATTACCTTCATTACCTCAATCTCAGGACAGGTGTGGAGTTTTACAACAGAGACCCAACTATCTGGCCAGTGGCATCAAACAAATGGACCATATGGGGGAGGAGATATCAAGTCCTTAGCTATTGACCCTACCAACACACAGATGCTCTATGCCGGAACTTAGTTACCGTCAAGATTAAATGAAAAGTCGAGTAAGTAAGGTTCAGCTTGGAAGAAA
>JASEGW010000221.1 GCA_030017825.1 bacterium
AGAGTGGCGGGGCACCCACAGAGTGGCGGGGCACCCACAGAGTGGGTCGTTGTTTTGGATTTCGAATTTCGTGCTTCGAATTTTACCTTCAATATCCAAATCCTTGAGTGTGTTACAATACCTGATTATTTTTGCATGGGTACTTATAATAAATAATTATAATAAATAATTAGGAGGTGGTGGAAAAAGAATATAATTAAAGGAGGTAAATATTATTGTTAAATGTTTTTAGGATTATTGTTTCTATATTATGTATAGGAAGTGGTTATCTTATTGGCAAAAGCCTCCAGCAGCCAGAATATGGAATTTTGGGTAGCGTGCTTCTAATTGTGATAATATTTTCATTTGAGTTATATGTCCGAAAAATACCTAGTAAAATTATATGGTTAAGTTTATTGGGGTTATTTTCAGGTATAGTTTTAAGTAATTTATTGATTTATTTTGCAAGCCTTGTTCCTGAAATGGAAAAAATTATCAATTTACCTATAAAACTATTATTAAATATTATATTTGCTTACTTAGGATTAGTTTTTGCCATTAGAAGAAGTGAAGATGGCGGAGATTATAGATTAAAATTAGCTAATATGCACAGAAAAGATACAAAAAGTAGTTTAAAGATATTAGATACTAGTGTAGTTATTGATGGAAGAATAGCAGATATATGCGAGATTGGTTTTATCGATGGTGCATTAATAGTTCCACGTTTTATATTAAAAGAGTTGCAACATATAGCGGATTCTTCAGATTCTTTAAAAAGACATAGAGGTAGGAGAGGCTTAGATATTTTAAATAGAATTCAGAAAAAAGTTGGTGTTAATGTAGTAATAGAGGAAAAAGATTATCCAGAAATTCTTGAAGTTGATGCTAAATTAGTAAAATTATCCAAACAAATGAATGCTAAGGTAATAACTAATGATTTTAATCTCAATAAGGTTGCTGAATTAGAAGGAGTATCAGTTTTAAATATTAATGAATTAGCAGAAGCTTTACGGCCTGTGGTTTTGCCCGGAGAGGTAATGAAAGCAAATGTTATAAAAGAAGGCAAAGAACATGGGCAAGGAGTAGCTTATCTTGACGATGGAACTATGGTGGTAATAGACAATGGGGCAAAATATATTGGAAAAAAGATAAATGTGGCTGTAACTAGCGTCTTACAGACGACTGCAGGAAGAATGATCTTTGCCAAGATGGAAAATAATTCATAAAAAAGAAAAACCAGGGCTTTTGGCTCTGGTTTTTTTATCCAAAAATCTACATTTCAGAAATCAAAGAAGATAAAACAATTTTTCTCACTTGTACCAGCTTTATACTTGGTTCAGATTTTTATTTTTACAGTCAACTACTTTTAGATTTAAAAAGAGGTTTGCATGAAGGTAACGGCAATTATAGTGGCAGCTGGATTAGGCAAAAGGATGGGAGAGAATATTCCAAAGCAGTATTTAGACATAAACGGTAAACCCCTAATTTATTACACCTTACACAAGATTGCTTTTTGTAGTAAAATAAATGATATTATCTTAGTAGTAGCAGAAGACAAAATACACTATTGTCTAAAGGAAATAATAGAAAAATATAGAATTCCAAAAATTAAAGAAATTATTGCAGGGGGAGAAAAAAGACAAGATTCTGTATATCATGGCTTAAAAAAAGTTGATTTAGATACAGAGATAGTATTAATTCATGATGGAGTAAGACCACTTGTTGATAGCCACCTATTAGAAAAAATTATTTTGAAAACAATAGAAAAAGATGCAACTGTAATAGGAAAGCCTATAAGTGATACCATAGTACGTAGAGATGATCTTAATTATATTAAAAAGATTTTAAATAGGAAGAATGTTTATGCATTAGAAACTCCACAATGCTTTAAGTATGGTTTAATTATGCAGGCATATCAAAAAGCTTATCAGGAAAATTATTATGAAACTGACGATACCTCTTTAGTAGTTAGAATGGGAAGAAAAGTAGCCATTATAGAAAGTGATAAAATAAACATAAAGGTTACTCATCCCAAGGACTTATATATGGCAGAATATCTATTGTCAAAAGACTAATTATATTAACCTGAGTTCGACATAAGAATATGTTCCTTTATTATAACCCATATTTACCACTTGAAAGGGGTCCTTTTAACCTAAGTCTTTGATAAATAAAGAGAAATAGAATTTGACATTTCAAAATTACGTCTATAACTAATTTGAACAATATAGAAAATAATGTAAAAAATGCTTGACTTTATTGACATAATGTGATAATATACTTCTCTATAGACCAGATATTATTCCGTCTATAAGGAAGTAATCATGGATCTGGCAAAACTTCATCTGCATTGGCGACCAAGAAGGTATGG
>JASEGW010000222.1 GCA_030017825.1 bacterium
TATCACCATCTATTTTTGTTTCATAAACTCGTTGCGTGGGGCGCCTTTCCAATACTGCCTCAATGCCTTCTTCCACAAATCTTTTTTTGACTCTGTCTATTGTTCGCATGCCAACTTTCAGCACCTTGCTTATTTGTTCATTAGTAATCTTTTCAGAATACTTGCCTTCATCACAATTTATTAGAATGTAAGCAGTACGAAATGTTTTAGAAGTATGCGAACCTTTGTTTATTATTGCTATTAAGTCTTCTCTTTCTGACTTAGTCAGGTGAATCGTATATTTTATTGCCATAGTTTTTTTATGGCAAAGATAATAAATATTTACGTCATTTCATACTTAACTTAACACTAGTTTGGGGATTTTAGAAGTTCTTTCTATTGGAATTGGTTATCAAATCTCAAAAAACACTGCAATATCTATAAAGGGTTCTGGTACTTGGATCGGAAGTTCAGCACTTGGTTTTCCAAGTTCTGGGATGGGTTTAGGATTTAAACTTAGCTATTACAAACCAATATTGTTTTTTAATAACTTTTCCTTTGAATACATTTCTTATTTATCGACAACTCTAGATTGGGTCCACCGAGGTTATAAACCATTATTTAAGGGTAGTTATTTTGATTTCAATTTAGGTAAAGAAACAATAGATGAATGTGGCTTCAACTTTTTTTGGGCAATTGGTTTTTGCATTAGTGCAGCAAAGGAAGCTCATATTCTTTACTTTCCATCTTTAAAAATTGGATTAAATTTTAATATCTAAAGGAGCAAAATTATGAAGAAATCATTAACAATACTTTTGATATTTTTTTTAGCAAATATATGCACCGCACATAGACAGCACGCGCACCAATATCTGACTATTGAATCTTATAAATTGTTGAAGTTACACTTGGGGTACGATATTCAAGCGATAAATAATAATTTGGGTGGAACGACAAGCTTTTATGTTGGAGATAAACCATGGCAAAGAGGGTTTATAACAACAGGTGCTTGGCGAGAGGATACAGAAGATGTGGTTTATGGATATTCGAAGAGTAATCCTCCCACACTTACCGGGCCTAGCGGTGTAATAAATGATATTATTGCAATCTTTGGAGGATTAAATCCCGATGGTTTTGTTAGTTCAACTCATTTTTGGTATGCTGATGATGGTGACCATTTAGCTACGACAATTAGAGCATCAATTGAAACTCTTTGGTGGACAAACGTTTTTTCTTTTACCGTTCCCAATGCCTATCAAAAGTTACATAAATATATAAATGGTGGGTGGAAGGTACATTATACTTACGACGAAACTATGGGATGCCCTAGTTCTGCATTTTGTATGCCTCAAAATTATCCTATATTAGGAATAGCTTTCGAGTATGATAACTTAATTGATTTCTTTAAAACTGGTAAGGCGTATGGAATTGGATTTAGAGGTCTAGTATCTTGGCAGTATTGTGATAGAACACTTATTTATTTTGGGCAAGAATTTAGGGAAAAAATAACGTGGCAAATTTTAGGAAGAATGTGCCATTTAATACAGGATATGAGTGTACCCGCTCATGCGAATCTCGACCCTCACGGCAATAACCCAGGATTAAGAATTGATTGTTATGAAAACTATTTTGGTTATGATTATTTTTGGTAAGAGTGAAATATGCTAGTTAGAAAGCAACTTATATATGAGTTAATTGAAATGAGAAGTAAGTTATTTAATAATTTTGTCATGTTCTTTGTTTGTTTGTTCATTTCACAATCTGTTGCAATTTCTCAAGAATATCAAGACTCTTCAGATTATAAAAACTTTATTGACAAAGGACATTGGATAGGAACTGGTTTAGGTTTTCAAACTAATGGTGGACCTTTGAGTGAAAGGTGGTATTTTAATCCTATGTACGAATATCGTTTTGCAAATGTATTTTCAATTCCGATTGAATTTCATTTATTTCGAGATAGAATTATAAAAGACAAAAAATATTTAATGAATCAATTTTTTTTAAGTGCATCACTCAAATGTAGGTTTTACTTAAAAAGGAATAAAGGTATGAATATTTTTATAGCAGGAGGAATAAATACTGCTCCGTGGCCTCAGATGTTATCTTTTTACTATTCATTAGGTAATGAAATTTTTATAAATGATTCATTTAGTATAATTAGCAATTTCAAACGTACAACTATAGAGGATACAGATTATTTTATTTCGATTGGGTTTAATTTTAAATTCGCAAAGGAGATGAGAAGATGGTTATGAAAAAAATAACATTAATTCTATTATTAACCTTTTTATGTAACTTAACAGTATTGGCTCACAAAGAATGGGTACACCAATATCAGGTTAAACAAGCTTATTTGTTATT
>JASEGW010000223.1 GCA_030017825.1 bacterium
GAAGAAATATTAATCCTTAAACTTAAAATAAAGGAACATATTCTTATGTCGAACTTAGGTTAACTAAATCATTGAAAGTTAACCTTTTCTGACTACACTGATAAAATCGGCGACTTACCTGTTGAGGAGTTGCTAACATTATTTAAGAAACCTTAGAATAAATAGAGGTTTTTAATTATGAAGCTTAAAGGTGTAGAAAAAGAAGAATTTGCCCTAAGGCTGAAGTGGCTAATTATTGCCAGAGTCATTCTTTATACTATAGCCTTAGCTATAACCTATATATATATAACTAAAGAAGCTATTTCCCTAAACCCACTTTTTCTCTACACAAATATAGTTATATATATTACCAGTCTCATCTCTTATATCTTTTTAATAAAAAGAAGGCACCTGCTTTTTATTTCTTACTTTTCATTTGTTGTAGACCTTTTTGCTATTACCTTGACCATGCATCTAAACGGGGGGTTAGCTGCTCCTCTTTTTCCCATTCCTCATTTACTCCTCATTCTTGCTACCTGTATTCATATCTCTTTAAAAGCAGGAGTAGTTATGGCTTTTATGGCTAGCCTGCTTCTTACTTTGCTTGTTGCTTTAGAATACCATAATATTTTTCCACCCATTCCTTTTAAAGGCATAGGATTAGTTTTATACCAAGACTTAGACTACGTTATTTTAGTAGTAGTTTGTAAGATAATATTCTTTTTTGGAGCAGCTATTATTGTTGGTTATCTTTCAGATAGGACAAAGAGACAAGCAGAAGAAATACAAGAAAGAGAAGAACAACTTATCCAAGCTGAACGGATGACTGCTATAGCAAATATTTCTACTGAAACTGCCCATGAGATAAGAAACCCTTTAGGAGTAATTAAAACAGGACTTTTTTACTTAAAGAAAACTCTACCCAAAGAAGAAAAGACCCAACGGAAGATATCCCAGATAGATAAGGCTACTGATAGAGTTTCCCTTTATATTGATAATCTCTTGAGCTTTTCGAGACCAACTAAGCTTAATCTAAAGGAGGTCCAGATAAATAATGTTTTAGAAAATTCCTTTAATGAGCTACCTGCTTATGTATTTACGGACATCAAGATAGAAAAGTATCTAGATGAAAATATTCCTCTTATAGAAGCTGACTCGGATCGCTTATTTCAGGTATTTTCTAATATTATAAAAAATGGTTGTGAAGCCATGCAAGTAAAAGAGATTAGTCGACCCGCAAAAGCAGATGTCTCGAAGTTAGAAATTAAAAGTAAAAATGAAGATAATTTTGTTAAGATAGAAATTTCCGATGCAGGTCATGGAATTAAAGAAAAAGACTTAAAGCATATCTTTGATCCCTTCTTTACCACTAAGGGAAAAGGTGTTGGCCTGGGATTAACCATCTGCCAACATATCATAGAGGCGCATAAAGGAGAGATTGATGTTAAGAGTAATGTGGGAGTGGGAACAACTTTTATTATTAAGTTACCATATCTGTTAAATTACTCTAAATAAATTGAGGACTTCAGAATAAAATAGAAAGGAATAAAAATGACTAAAATATTAATTGTTGATGACGAGAAAAACTTAGCAGAAGCCTTGGGGGATATTTTAGAACTTGAGGGATACCAAGTAAAGCCTGTCTTAGATGGGTATAAAGCTATTGAGGCAGTAAAAAACACCCATTACGATCTTGTTTTGATGGATATTAGGCTACCTGGTATAAATGGGGTGGATACTTTTCTTAAAATCAAAGAGATTAACCCTTTGATAAAAGTGATTATGATGACTGGATTTTTCGTAGAAGATATGATTGAAGAAGCTCTTAAACAAGGGGCATACGCTTGTATCCATAAACCATTTGATCTTGAGAAAGTAATACTTTTAATTAAGGAAATACTCCAAAATAATCGAAAAATAATCTTAATAGTTGAAGATAATTTAGAAACAAGAGAAAACTTATTTGATATCCTTAAAGAAGATTATAGAGTTTGCCAAGCTACGGATGGAGAGGAGGCTCTGGTAAGATTAAAAGAAAAATACTATGACTGTATCTTGCTTGACTTAAAGCTTCCAAAAATAGATGGAATTACTATATTAAAAGAAGCCAAAATAATACATCCAGATACAGTTGTTATTGTTATGACCGGCTATGATCTGCCCTTGATGCTTAAAGAAGTAGAAAGATTAAATGCATATGCTTATTTAAAAAAACCTGTCGATCCTGAAAAATTACTAGCATTATTAAAGGAAGTTTTTAATTAAATATTTTCCTAATTTCAATTAATGCTCAAAAATATTACCCCTTAAACTTATAT
>JASEGW010000224.1 GCA_030017825.1 bacterium
TACTTATGCTTATTTATTGAGATATTCTTAATTTTTAGTTTTCATATTCGCGTTACAAGCCTCGACAACCTGCTTTATTTAATTGATAGATATTCGTGATGTATTAATCTAGTGTTATTGTGAAAATTTATCTATAAGCGTTGATTAATAAAAATAATAAAAATCTATCTGTTTTAATTCGCTTCTTACTTTTAATTTGGAACCACCACTCTTGTTTACTAGTTCCTCCTTTCCATTTTGGTTCCACTTTCTAACCCAGCTATGGATAGTTTGTCTGCTTGTTTCTGAAATCTCTGCTACTTTCTGCCAGCTATATCCTATCATTAATAGATGCTGTAGATTTGAGTTTTGATACTGGCGTTAACATACGTTAACGTTTATCTGCATACAAAAATGGTGAGCCGCGTTGGGATCGAACCAACGACACCCGCCTTAAAAGGGCGGTGCTCTACCAACTGAGCTAGCGGCCCACATTAATTCTACTTCTTATCAAATTAAATTTCTATTATAATACTCACTTTAGTTTTGTTTGTCAAGCTAATTTTATATTTTTCCTTTTTTAAAAGCCATTACAAAAGCTTCCACCACTTCAGGATCAAATTGCGAACCAGCACATTTCTTAATTTCATTTATAGCTTTCTCTTTACTCATACTTTTACGATAAGGACGATCTGAAATCATGGCATCATAAGAATCAACAACGCTAATTATTCTGCCAGCTAAAGAAATCTGCTTACCCTTGAATCCTCCTGGATATCCCTTTCCATCAAAACGCTCGTGGTGATCTTCAATACTGGAAACAATATCGTACTCTTGCAGCTTCTTAATTTTCCTAATAATATCAGCTCCTAAAATTATATGCTTCTTAATAGTCTCATATTCATCGTCTTCCAAAGGACCATTTTTTCCTAAAACTTTTTCCGTTACACCAATT
This sequence comes from bacterium, assembly GCA_030017825.1. Taxonomy (GTDB): domain Bacteria; phylum UBA9089; class JAHJRX01; order JAHJRX01; family JAHJRX01; genus JASEGW01. The sequence goes on from JASEGW010000224.1 coordinate 935, forward strand.
TTTCCAATATCATGAAGCAAAGCAGAAAGTTTCACTTTAGCCTTTTCTTTAATAGGCAATAGCATTTCATCTGCCACTGCTGAAGACATATTATGCACTCTTTCGCTATGTCCATGAGTATAAGGATCCTTAGCATCAATAGTAGAGGTTAAAGCTTTTATGGTTTCTAAGAATAAATCTTGACTTTCTTTATGTAAATTGGCATTTTCTATTAATATAGCTGCTTCTGTAGCTAAAGATTGCATAAATCTACGCTCAGAATCATTAAATCCTTCCCCTATTTCTCTGTGAGCTACTCCCATAACTCCAAATACTTCTCCTTTTATTCTCAGAGGAATACATAATAGAGAACTTATTCCTAATCTTAAGTTATCTAAGTTGGGATTTCTTTTTAGATCATTAATCATAATAAAATTTCCAATTTTATCAACCACCTCTCTTTTTAGATCCATCATCACTTCTTTTATAGAATCCTCAGAAATTCCACTAGCAATAACAACTTCCGAATTATCAATTTTTCCACTTTTAATTATCACTAAACCTACTTTTACAGAAATCATCTTCATAACCTGCTCCAATATCATCTTTATAATTTCCTTAATTTCCATAAAAGCATTAAGGGCCATATTAATTTCATGCATGAGCTTAATTTCTTCACGCATAGAATTTGTTTCCGTAGTTATCTCGTAAAGCTTTTTATCTCTAGAAATAGTGTCCTCTAATATCCCGCTTAAGAAAACCAAAGAATCCATAACCCACCTAATCTTACCTTTTGGTATTACCGTTATACTATTAAGTGATTTTGCAAATAGATGAGCGTTTTCTATTCCTATTTTACTTGCCAAACTAAGACCATCTTTATACTCTTTTTCCCCTATATTTTTAAGTAAAATTTGACATGAGGCTACTACACCAATTATTTCAGATTGATATCTTACAGGAGCACCCAGATAAATTAGATTACATTTACATTGGGAAAATTCAGGGGATTTAGAGGTTTTTACTAAACTAAATAAGTTTTCTTGATTTTTTATGCAAAGTAATCTGCCTAAACGATTGTTATTGATAACCTTGCAGTATTCGGTATAAAAGGTAGGCTCTATGGTCAAATCATTTTCTAATATTAACCATAAAGGATGTTTGCTCAGAAAAGTATATCTCTTAAGTATCTTAACTAAATATTCTTTTCTAGTTAAAGATAAAGAATAATTAAAATCTTTACTCAAATATATATCACCATATAAGTACCCATGCAAAAATAATTATGTATTATAGCACACTAAAGTAAAATTCGAAGCACGAAATCCGAAACAACGACCCACTTTGTGGGTGCCCCGCCACTTTGTGGGTGCCCCGCC
>JASEGW010000225.1 GCA_030017825.1 bacterium
ATTAATGCTCAAAAATATTAATCCTTAAACTTATATTTAAATCGAACTCAGGTTATCTATGTTTAAAAATTAATTCATTGAAAATTGTAAAAGTGAAAGTGAAAAATACTTTGAACTTTTTATATTTTAATCTATAGTTTTTGTTCTAAGTTTTGGAATGTTGGTGTTTTTACAGGCCTTGGTACTTGTTGATTTTTCCAAGCTATAAATCTCATTTCTTATCTCGATTGCTTTTTCAAACTCTAATTGATGGGCTGCTTCATACATTTTTTGATATAAAAATTTAAGGGTAGCTTTAATGTCTCCAGAATACTTAACTTTAGTCTTTTCTTTTTCAGAAGTAAGCTGAGGAAAAGTTTCGCTAATTGGCTTACATATAGTTAAAGGCTTAATATGGTGCTTCTTATTATAAGCCTTTTGAATAGAGCGTCTTCTTTTGGTTTCTGTAATAGTTTTTTGCATGGAAGAGGTAATAATATCAGCATACATTATGACTGTGGCATTTATGTGCCTTGATGCTCGACCGCATAATTGAATAAGAGAACGTTCGCTTCTTAAAAATCCCTCTTTATCAGCATCTAAAATTGCTACTAAAGATACTTCAGGTAAATCAATTCCTTCTCGAAGTAAGTTTATACCAACCAAAACATCAAAACTACCTAAGCGAAGCTCGTTTAAGATAGAAACTCTTTCTAAGGTATCAATTTCACAGTGAAGATATCTTACCTTTAAACTTAGTTTATCTAAGTAAAAGGATAAGTCTTCGGACATTTTTTTAGTTAAAGTGATAACAATAATTCTTTCATTTCTCTTTAACCTATTCTTGATCGCTTTTATTAAGTCTGGAATTTGATCTTTAGTAGGTCTTACGATGATTTTTGGATCCAAAAGACCTGTAGGACGATTAATTTGCTCGACTACTTGAGGACATTTTTCAAGTTCATAAGGACCAGGTGTAGCACTAGTGAAGATAGCCTTATTAATTAAACTTTCAAATTCATGAAATTTTAAAGGACGGTTGTCTAAAGCGGAAGGAAGCCTAAAGCCATATTCCACCAAGCACATTTTACGAGAACGGTCTCCTTCCTGCATTCCTCTGATTTGAGGTAGGGACACATGAGATTCGTCAATTATAAGAAGATAATCTTTGGGAAAGTAATCCAGCAAAGTATAAGGTCGTTCGCCAGGAAGGCGATTGTTTAAATGCCGAGAGTAATTTTCTATTCCATGACAGTAGCCAGTTTCAACTAAAAGTTCTAAGTCATAGTTAGTTCTAGCTTCCAGACGATTAGCTTCTAATTGTTTTTTTTGTTTTTGTAATTCTTTTTTTCTTTCCTTGAGTTCTTTTTTGATAGAGCTAATAGCTTTTTGTAGTCGAGCAGAAGATGTAATGAAATGCTTTGCTGGATAAATAGTGTAGTTATCTACTGTAGAAATTATGCGATTGTCTATGAGATTAATAATTTTAAGCGATTCGATTTTATCTCCAAAATATTCTATTTTTAAGCTATTGTTGCTATAAGAAGGGAAGATATCTATAACATCTCCTCTTATTCTAAATTTACCTCTCTTAAATTCTAAGTCGGATCTTTCATAATGAATATCTATTAATTTTTTAAGAAATAAGTTTCGAGGAATGCTGTCTCCTTTTTTTAAAAAGACTGTAGAATTAGAATATTCTTCAGGCGAGCCTAAATTGTAAATAGCTGACACAGAAGCTACAATAATAACATCATTCCTTTGGAGAAGAGCAGAAGTAGCTGCAAGACGCATACGATCTATCTCTTCGTTAATAGAAGAGTCTTTCTCGATATAAGTATCTGTTTGGGGTAGATAAGCTTCAGGTTGGTAATAATCATAAAAGCTTACAAAATACTCTACTTTATTATAAGGAAAGAGAGTTTTAAATTCGTTGTAAAGTTGAGCTGCTAAAGTTTTATTGTGAGAGATAATCAAAGTAGGCTTGTTAAAACAAGCTATTACGTTAGCTATAGTAAATGTTTTTCCTGATCCAGTTACCCCTAACAAAGTTTGATATTTAAGATTGTTCTGAAGTCCTTTAGTTAGAGCGGATATAGCTTTAGGTTGGTCTCCTTTTGCTTTAAAAGAGGAAATGAGTTTATAATTAAGCATGATTATGAGGAATTTGCGTCATTTTTGTGATTAAAAAAAGAATCCTTTATTTGTGTAACTATTCAGCATAAACTTCGCACTAAGGAAATATGTTGTTATATTGAACAT
>JASEGW010000226.1:0-278 GCA_030017825.1 bacterium
GATTTTTGAGCTAACAGATGGGCTATATCAAAAGTGTGGTAAGAAATTTGGAAGTAAGAGGCATATGTGGGAAACCCTACGGAGTTATATCAAGATATTGATTTTTGAGACATGGGAACATTTGCTTGATTTTGCCTTAACACCGACAAAATACAAAGTGCTTTGTCAAAGTCCATAGTAAGATAAGAAATTTTGTAAACAAATTTGATGAATGAAAGTCCCTCAACTCAAGGAATAAAAGGGATTAGTGTGTCCTAAATGCGACATCAGGTAAGACT
>JASEGW010000226.1:288-2234 GCA_030017825.1 bacterium
AGCAGATATATTCTATTTTTGTCCAATAAACATGCAATTTTAAGTAAAAACTCTATTTTTTATATGTTCACCGTGAATTGCTGAATTAAGATTATTTAAGTTGACCTTCTTGCGGATTTGTGGTATGATTTAAATTGTGAGAAGAGATTGCTGACGGGTGTAATATCCCTTATAGGAGGTAGATCTTTATGACTCAAATGGGTGAAGCCGTAGATGAACAAAGTCAGATAATAAAAGTATTAGATGCAATCCAACAGATAGCTAATGTAACCGTGGGTGAGTTTGATGTTAAAAAACTTACACAACAGGTCGTGGAGACTCTAACTAAAATTATTAATGCAGAGGCATCTTCGATATTTTTACTTGATGAAGGAAAACAACTGCTGATAATGATAGCAGGGGCAGGTTACTCTTCTAAACTTCTTAAAGAAGATAGTAAAAGCAACCTACCACTTCCAGCTACATATAAGATAGGAGAAGGTGTTACTGGAGCGACAGCTAAAGGTGAAGCTATCATTACAAAAATAGGTGAAAAGCATTTGGATCATGAGGAATGGAAAGGTAAGTATGATCATGTCCAATTTGATAGCCCACAGAAAAGATGTTGGTCTTACTTAGGAGTTCCTTTGAAATTCAAAGAGAAGATTGTAGGGGTTTTGAAGGTCGAAAACAAAAAGGAAAATAATAAATATGTAGATTTTACATTACAAGACCAACAAATTGTAGTAATACTTGCATCACACATAGCCGCAGTTATCGAGAATACAAAATTATTTGAAGGTCAACAAACACTAACAATAATTACTACACTTGATGAAATAGCAAAAGGTATCCAGGGGTTAAATGAGATAAATATCATTGATACTCAATCTGAAAAGGTTCTTCAAAGGATTGTAGAGGGTGCTTTTAAACTGTTGAATGCTAAATTCTGTCATATAAGATTAATAGAGGGTGATAAGTTAGTAATTAAGGCTATGGTTCCAAGGGAGGAATGGCAAAAAACAACAGTGATGGGGAAAGGAATAAGTGGGAAAGTAGTAGAGACAGGAGATTGTTTTATAATAAAAGATGTAGAGGATTGGAGAAATATAGAATGGAAAGGGCAGGAATATCTCCACTGGGAATATGCAAATAAGTATGGATTAAAGGCATGCTGTATTATGCCACTTATAGTTAGAGCTGAGCAAGGCCAAGAAGAGACATTAGGTACACTTAACACCTATTTAGACAGAAGGGAATTTTCTGATGTTGAACTTGAAATGCTAAGGATTTTTGTATCACAGGCAGCTATCGCTATTAGTATTGCTCAGGATATAAAAGAAAGAATGGAGATGCAAAATAAGTTAGCGGAGGCAGAGAGAATGGCGGCTATTGGAAGGCTTACAAGTGGGGTTACCCATGGGTTTAAAAATCCTTTACAAATAGTTCAATCTGCAACTACAGAACTTGAAAAACTCCAAATGCCAAAATCAAAGGACTATATAAATGATATCAATAGTCAAATAAAGCGAATGCTTGAGATTATTGGTATATTTTCAAAATTTGCTACCCCAGAAATTAAAGATGATATAGATATTAATAAACTAATTGATGAAACTATAAAAAGGATAGGGGTGCCAGGTAGTATTAAGATAACTAAAGATTACAAATCGCCATTTAAAGTTCGGTGTGATGCTAAACAGATGCAACAAGTATTTGAGAATCTGATATTAAATGCCTATGAATCAATGGGAGATGGTGGTAATCTAAAAATTATAACTTCGATAAAAGATAATAGGATAAAAATAGCATTTGATAATGATGGCGAAAAAATTTCAGATGGGATTATAGACAAAATATTTGACCCATTTTATACTACTAAAAAAGGCAAAGGAACTGGACTTGGATTATATGAGCTTCCGCAATAAATAAACAAGACTAACTATTATCTACCATTGGAGTTGCTC